>JAQGHS010000320.1 GCA_028291605.1 Planctomycetaceae bacterium
CCAGGACCCGCGCGTTGAATTCGAGCCAGCTGAGTTCGCGATTGACGAAGTGAGCTGGTCCGAATGTGGTTTCGGCGCTAGGAGGTGTGGGAGTTGGAGGGGGAGCCATGTCGTTTTACCGGAATCGTGATTGCATCTGATGGGAGGGTGTGAGCCAGCGGCCGATTATATCACCGTGTGGCAGGAACTCACGCTCCAAACAAAAACGGCTTGACTGCGCAATACAGTCAAGCCGTCACTTGTTTGTTTAGACTTACTCAGATCTTCAATGATCGCCGCACCGCAACTCACGCCTGCGTTCGTTCGGAACCTTGGCGCTGCGTGAGCAAACGATGTTGCCCTTGGCATGAGCTTCGGTACTGCGAATGCGTTTCGATCACGGAGTGATCAACGACACTCTAGGAAGAGAAGCTGTTGCCGCATCCGCAGCTCTTGGTGACGTTCGGGTTGTTGAATGTGAAGCCGCGCTTCTCGAGGCCGTCGAAGAAGTCGAGCTGCGTGCCGTCCAGATGGAGTGCACTGCGCTTGTCGACTGCGACTGCAATCCCGAACTGCTCGGTGACCTGGTCCTTGGATTCGTCGATGGCGTCCTTGGTATCGAAGCCCAGCTTGTACTGATAGCCGCTGCAGCCACCGGCGAGGATCCCAATTCGCAGAACAGTTTTGTCCAAAGCGAACTTCTGGTCCTCGATGACGCGTTTGACTTCCTTCGCCGCTTTTTCGGTAATGGTGACTGACATGTGACAGCCGTCTCCTTCAAAATGGTCCGCGACCGAGGTCCCCTGCTCAAATTTCAGAGATCCAGGGAAAAAACCTCGACCAACCCGGGAGACTTCAGACGGACCACCTGTGGCCACTCGCCCGAACTCACCCGATAATAATTGTTTCAAGACTTTCAATTATAGACGTGAATGGTCATTGAGAACAAGAGGCGCTGGAATATGTTATGAGTGGTGGTCGACTTCCAAGTAGCCATTCGTCGATGAATCATCGACCCCGCGCCGATATTCGATGGATTTACCAGTCCGCTCGACCTTTCGTGGACTGGGAATCTTACCTCCACATGACAATTGGGGCAAAAACCTCCGCATCGAGCCAGTTCAAGACAAAATGCCGTAAATCGCAGGGTAGGCCAGCTTCAGTTCCAAGCTCGCACCTGCGTTTTACGAATCATAATCTCCATTCTCTGAAAAACTGAGCAATTCTGCGCAGAGTTGTGAGCTAAACTTTTTATGTTGCTCATTTCTGCGACAGTTTTCCCTCACTGTCTAGAGATCGTCTTGATGCACTCCATCCGATCCTGGAACACGTTATGGCTAGCTCTCTGGAAGAGTTCGGAACGTTTTTTCGCGGCGTTGGTCGCCGTATGTCGTCTGTGATCGTGAATTTGGCAATTGGCGACAGGGCGCCATTAAGTGACGCCCCTTGCTTGCTGCGAATCACGGTTCCCATGCAGGACGCTGCGGCTCATGGCATGGGAAGTTCCAGCGAGCGTCAAGTCCTGAACCAGTTGGACCGCAAACTGGTCGTAGCTCTTTCCGAACAATGTGCGGCGAACTTCGTCGGGCGGGGACTCACGAAAGGCCAGATGAAATTCTACTTCTATGCGCCTGCTGGCTGTGAACCCGACTCGGTCATCGCAGAGGTCATCGGGCAGCATCCTGGTTACCGATATCGTCTGACTCGCACGCGAGATCCGGAATGGAGCGTGTATTTCGACGAACTGTATCCGAATCGTGCCGAATTCCAGATGTTGACGACGCACGAGCGCCAGGCTGCGGCGGCGGAAATGGGAGATTCACTGGAAATCCCCCGCCCGATCTGCCACTGGACGTACTTTCCCACCGCGGAAAGTCGTGAGCAGTTTCTCCACCAAGTTCGCGACCGCGGCTTCCATGTCCATTTGCTTGAGAATCACGAAGCGACCGGGAATGATTTTCGATATTGCGTAGAGCTGGCACGCAAAGATCGCGCCGACCACCCGCACCTCGACGAACTCATCTTGTGGTTGTTTGTCAGGGCTGAAGAGTGTGGCGGCTATTACGACAGCTTCGAAGCCGAATCGGTGGCCAATCTGACCTTCGGACTGTCTACGACGGGGTGATTTCCGGTGTCACGCGTCGTAGGACGGGTCTTCGCGTGAACCTCTCTTGCCGCAAAAATGTCTCAGGGGTCAGGAAAGCGGCTTGTCAGTCAGGTGTCTCACGACATAGCATCGCTCAACGATTCGGGGCCGTGTTTCGCCCCATGATCGCGGTCTGTGTGCCCGCTGGTGATGCTGTCATGTTGGAAATCAACGCCGAGATCCAGATTCCCGACGACGAATTACACTTCACCTACGCGCGCTCCGCAGGTCCCGGCGGTCAGAATGTCAACAAGGTGAATTCCAAGGCCATCCTGCATTGGAATGTGACGGAGACCGCTCACCTGCCTGAGCCAGTCAAGCAGCGTTTTCTCAGTCGTTATCGGCCGCGGATCACGGTTTTGGGCGAAGTGGTGATCAGCGGGCAGGTCTATCGCGACCAAACGCGCAATGCGGACGATTGCCTCGAGCGACTTCGTCAGATGATTGTCACGGTCCTGGTGCCGCCAACTCCGCGAAAACGGACTCGTCCCTCTCGCGGGAGTGTCCAACGACGATTGCAATCTAAACGCGAGCAGTCCGACCGCAAGACATCTCGACGTCCCCCTCAGGGCGGGCACGACGATTAGCTCTTCCCGTAGCCACGGTCACCAGACCGTGGGGCGTTGACTGCAATCACAGTCGGACCCACGTTCTGGCGAACGCGGCGACACAGAAGGTCGGGCAACGGAAGAGACTACTTCCGTTGTTTCGCCAACATACGTTGTTCATGATCTCGCAATTCCTGGACGGCGGCCTGCAGATTGCGGCTGGCTGTCTGGAAATAATTGGCGATCGGTTTGAACTTCAGTTGCGTGGCTTGAAAATTGACCTCGGTACCAACGGATCGATCGAGTTCAATAATCTCGGGGACGAGCTTATTCTTGAGCTGATCTCGCAGCTCACGAGCCGCCCGGGCAATGCTGAGATTGAGTACCTGCAGGATCTGACGGTCTTCCTCACGTTCCTCATCTGTCAGACTGCGTAAGCTGGACGCTTCCAATTCCTGTTCTTGGCGGGCCGCGACGGCCTCGGTGTCGACCAGACGCCCAAACGGACTGAACGCGGTTTTACCCTGTTCTCGCAGCAATTGAGCCTTTTCCAGACCCGCCTTGGCTTTCGCGAAATCGGGGTCGATGGCCAAGGCTTGCTTGAAATGTGCGATGGCCTCACGGGCGTTGCCCATATCGAGAAAGACATTCCCGAGGTTCTGATGTGCGACCGTCAATTGCGGGTTGATGCGGACCGCCTCGCGGTAGGCCGGTACCGCCATGTTGAGCTGGTGCAACTTGCGGTGTGCGATCCCCAGATTGTAGTAGCCGTCGGCCGACTTTTTGTCGATCTGGACCGCCTTGCGGCACGCTTCGACCGCCTTCTGGAAATCTCCCTGCCGATTGTATAAAGCGCCGAGATTCACAAAGGTGGAGGCCCGGCGTGGGTCCAGCAGGGTGACCCTCTTAAATTGGTCAATTGCGGCGTCGAGGTTTCCCGCTAGTACATAAGCCGTCGCGAATGCTTCGTGCAGATCGGCATCGTCTGGATCGATCTGCTGAGCCTTCTCAAATAACGCAATCGCCTGATCGAAGTGGCGATGCTTGAGTTGCACCTTGGCCTCATCGAACAGTGTCTTAAACTCGGGATCGGTTTCCATGTCGTCGCTCCAACCTGTGGGTTTGGAAGGAATGAGCAGAGCGAAACCAGCTTGAAATTGAGTCCTGAAACGGACGGAGCCTCGCGTATAAAGTAATTGATCGCCATCCGCGGCGGCGTTACGCGCCGATTTCGAGACAAATCGGCGATTATTGGGGATATCTGTGCTGCCACCATGCAGACACGCCATCACGCAGTCGATAGCGCAGGGGGCTGTTTGTATAAAAACGATTTCTCGATCTTAAGCCAGCCTCCCCCCCGAAAGTTGCCCGGCACCGCACTTAAGACTTGGCTACACACTGTAACGCAAAATAAAGTCCCGCGTAGACCTTGGGGTCAATCATCAAACCTTGTCGTTCTTTCTTTTTCAGCCAGGCCGGCAGGCGATGTAAAGCCACTTCGTGAACGACAATGTCTTCCCCTTCGACTCCCCCGCCCTTCTCGATCTTTTCGATTTTCTGGGCGAGAAAGAACGAAATCATCTCCGTGCCGAAACCGGCCGAGATGGGGCCGGCAGCCAGCGGTTTAATTTTCTTTGCGAAGTAACCGGTTTCCTCCAGCAATTCGCGTTGAGCGGCCACGGCCCAGGCTTCGTCTTCTTCACCCGGAATGTCCCCGACCAAACCTGCGGGCAATTCGATGACGCGGGCTTGGACGGGAGTTCGATACTGTTCGGTGAGCAGCAACTTTCCCTTGTTGGTCAGGGCGACGATGACGACGGCCCCTGTGGCGTTATTTCGCTCGGCATATTCCCAATGTCCCTGCTTGACCAGGCGGAGATATTTGCCCTCGGCGAGAATCTCTTTTTCGAGCGGGGTGGATTTCGTCTCGGTCGTTTTCTTAGCCTTGGCCATTTCGAATCAATCTCGCTGGTTGGGAATTCCGGATACTTGGTCGATACCGACGGCGTCCGCTGAGCGAACCTCGCGATTGCCGCAACACACTATAGATGATGGCAGTTCAGGTACAAAGTGCATGTCTCATGAACAGTAGCCTGACTCTTCAGAGTCGGGCGAACTCGCTACGCGGCAGCGACCAGTCGTCGCGGAATCTTGGCAGAGTTCCGCCGCATACCCGACGACTCGAAACATACGCTTTCCTGCGCCGAGACTCTACAATCTACGATGTCCACAATGCAGAAGCCGTCAGTCGTTAGAAAGCCGTAATCCATGTCCGATTTCCTCCAAAAACTGCGAGAAAACTACGAATCCGTGGAGGGCCGAATTCAACGGGCTTGCGAACGGGCTTTCCGTGATCGGTCGGAAGTCACCTTGGTCGCCGTCACCAAGTACGCGAAGTGGGAATGGGTCGAGGCGTTGTTCGAACTGGGGCAGCGTGATTTTGGCGAAAATCGCCCGCAACAATTCCTTGAACGGGCTCCTCTATTGAGCTCATTCGCTCGCTGGCATTTGATCGGTCACCTGCAATCCAACAAAGCGAAATCGGTTGTGACGTACGCCACCCAGTTCGACTCGGTTGATCCACTGCAGATTCACTCCATTGATTCGCTGAAACTACTGGAACTCATCGATCGTTTGGCCGCCGAGTTTCAAACTCAAAAGATGCCGCCCAAGAAAGAGAATTCGCCCGGTTTTATGCCGGATCTCATTGCAGACTCGCTACAATTGCGACCGAATTTGCTGCTGGAGATCAATGTCACTGGAGAAGCCACGAAATACGGCTTTACGCCTGACGAATTGCGCTCCCAGTGGGACGCGGTTCTGCGCTGTCAGCACATCAGTATCCGCGGGCTGATGACAATGGCCATGGCCAGTGATGACCCCGATACGGCGCGGCCAGCCTTTCGAGCACTCCGAGATCTGCGCGACGAACTTCAGACTCGATCACCGTACGGCAAGCATCCCATCACCGAATTATCGATGGGCATGACGGGGGATTTTGAAGTCGCGATCGAAGAAGGCGCTACGTTTGTCCGGATTGGCAGCGCCTTGTTCGAAGGGCTCGATTAACAGGCTCATGGCCGACGCTAGCAGCGTCGGCCACGAGGTGCCTCACGGAGAATCGTTGATCGTTTCGATATCGAGCTTGCGATCGATCCGCTTCATCAGGCCTTTCAGCACTTTGCCGGGGCCGATTTCGTACATTTTGTCGATGCCCTGCGACAACAGCAGTCGCATGGAATCTTCCCACAAGACGGGATTCAGGACCTGTTGAACCAGGATCTGCCGAATCTCGGCCGGGTCGGAATGGGCTTGGGCATCCACATTGGAAATCACGGGAATCCGCGGCGAGCGAATCTCAACATTCGCCAAGGCGGCGGCCAGTTGTTCGTCGGCAGGTTTCATGATCGCAGTATGGAACGCGCCGGCGACAGCCAGCGGAATGGCTCGGCCGCCCGCATCAGGGGCAAGTGCCGCAATTTTCTCGCATGCGGCCTTAGTTCCGGAAACCACGATGTTTCCCGGGCACAGATTATTGGCAATCTGAATTGTCCCGACGTCGCTGGCCTGGCGGCAGAGTTCCAGCACCTTGTCGCGATCCATCAGCAGCAGACTGACCATGCCCGAGGGTGTCGCGTTGGCCGCGGCCTGCATCGCCTGACCTCGCTTCTGGACGACTCGCAGCCCGTCCGCGAACGACATGGCACCGGCAAATACCAATGCCGTGTATTCGCCCAGGCTCAGCCCGGCCGTCATCTGGCAACTGGCCACAAGATCGGGTTGTTCGGCCTTCAACAATTCCAGGCAGGCCAGGCTGGTGACATAAATTGCAGGCTGGCTGATTTCGGTCGTGTCGAGTTTCTCGGCGGGACCTGCAAAGCAGATTTGGGCGAGGTCGTAGCCCAGAATCTCTGCCGCTTGATCGAACAAGGCCCGTGCGGCCGGAGATTTCTCAACAATCGACTTACCCATGCCCACATGTTGGGCTCCCTGTCCGGGGAACAAAAACGCCACTTGACTCACAGCAGATCCTCACGGTTTTACAGGCCCTGTTGGCGGGCCGAATATGACTCGTTGAAACACGCCGAAGTTTAGCTATCCCGTGCTTTTTCGCAAGCCGGTTCGGAGACCGGGATTCTTTCAATCTTGAGAATTGCACCACGGAGACACGGAGGACACAGAGTAATTCTTTCAATCTCCGTGTTCTCCGTGTCTCCGTGGTGCAATGTTTTTTCTGTTGACGATTGAAGAATCGGAACTGCATCAACGCTGGTTGGTGTGGCCGTAAATCGCAAAGCAGTTTTACCGTTACTGATCCGTTGTTATCATCCTACCTGCGTCGAGAGAAGTCGGGATATCAGCCAACGGAAAGTGGGCAACGTCGTGCATAGTTCGTTAACTTGTGGGCTCTGCGGAACTTCGCACCCGATTGATCAACTTCAGAATCTCTGCGTGAAATGCGCCAAGCCACTCTTGGCGGGATATGACTTGGATGCGATTCGTGAGGCTGGATTTACGCCGGAATGGGTTCGCTCGCGGACGACTCGCTCGTTATGGCGATTTGCCGAGGTGTTGCCGGTCGCCGATATCGGGCAAGCCGTTTCGCTGGGTGAAGGACTGACTCCGTTGCTGCGGTGTCAGCGGCGGGGCGAGTTCGCTCCATTTGAGAATCTCTACATCAAAGATGAATCCTTTAACCCAACTGGCAGCTTTAAAGCCCGAGGGATGTCGGCCGCGATCAGTCGGGCAGTGCAACTCGGCGTGCGAGCCGTCGCCCTGCCCTCAGCGGGCAATGCGGCAGGGGCTGCGGCGAGTTATGCGGCTCAGGCGGGTCTCGAGTGCCATCTTTTCATGCCGGTCGATACGCCGCCGGCGAACATCCTGGAATCGGTGGTGGCAGGGGCGAATGTGTATCTGGTCCGTGGACTGATCAGCGACTGCGGAAAGCTCGTGAAAAAGGGGTGTCAGGAGTTTGGCTGGTTCGATCTGTCGACTCTGAAGGAACCATTCCGGCTGGAAGGGAAGAAAACGATGGGCTACGAACTGGCTCTCGATTTTGCGGACGAATTGAATATCCGATCGGGGCCGCTCCCATTGCCGGATGTCATTTTCTATCCGACGGGCGGAGGAACGGGTCTGATCGGCATGTGGAAGGCGTTCGATGAGATGGAACGCCTGGGCTGGATTGGATCGCAGCGTCCGCGGATGGTCGTGGTGCAGGCCGAACAGTGTGCTCCCATCGTTACCGCGTTCAACAAGGGGAGTGAGTTTGCGGAGATGTTTCCGAACGCGGCCACGGTCGCCTCAGGGCTCCGAGTGCCGGCTGCTGTGGGCGACTTTTTGATGTTGCGCGTGCTGCGCGAAAGCGGCGGAACGGCCATCACGGTCAGCGATGCCGATTTGATGGCGGGTGTCCGCGAATTATCACGACTGCAAGGTGTTTACGCCTGTCCTGAAGGGGGCGCAGTCTGGAAAGCCGCGCAGCAATTGCTGCAGACAGGCTGGCTAAAACCGCACGAACGCGTCGTGCTGTTTAATACGGGAACCGGGCATAAGTACAACCATTTGATTGAATTGCCCGAACTGCCGATTGTGGGTGACAACTGGCCGGAAGGTGCGTCTTCGTCTTAAGTCCCATCGATCTCATCCGTCCCATAAATCCCATCAATTTGGAATGGGACTTGTGGGACACATGGGACTAATGGGATCAATGCCCTTTACTTCAAACCAATCCCCGAATACGCAAACCCCAACTGCTTGATGACCGACGGCTCGTACAGATTGCGGCCATCGAAGATCACCGGCTGCTTGAGACGCTGTTTCATCAAGTCGAAGTTCGGGTTTCGGAACTCGCTCCATTCGGTCACGATCAATAGGATGTCGGCCTCGCTGAGTGCGTCGTACATGTTGTCACAATAGGTCAGCTTGTCCCCGTACAGGGCGCGGACATTGTCCATGGCAATCGGATCGTGGACACGGACATTCGCACCGGCCTGCAGCAATGAGTCGATCACGGTGAGCGACGGGGCTTCGCGGATGTCGTCGGTTCGCGGTTTGAACGCCAGGCCCCACAGGGCAATAGTGCGTCCCGCGAGATCGCCCTTGAAGTGGTCGTGTACCTTGTGAAAGAGCACCTGCTTTTGAGCATTATTGGTGACGTCGACCGCTGACAAAATCCGCGGTTCCAGCTCGTGGCGCTCGGCGACATTCATCAGGGCCCGCACATCTTTAGGGAAGCAGGAGCCGCCATAACCGACACCAGGGAAGAGAAAGGAAAATCCAATCCGCTGATCATGTCCGATCCCGCGGCGCACTTCGTTGATGTTGGCCCCGACATGTTCGCACAGATTGGCCATTTCGTTGATGAAGCTGATCTTGGTTGCCAGCAGGCAATTGGCGACGTATTTCGTCATTTCGGCGCTCTCGAGACCCATCGTCAAGAAGGGGTGTTCGGTCCGTAGGAACGGCCGGTACAGGTCGTGCAGGACTGCAGCCACTTCGGGGCGATCGACTCCCACCACGACCCGGTCGGGCTTGGTGAAGTCATCAATCGCACAGCCTTCTTTGAGGAATTCCGGGTTCGAAGCGACGTCGATCGTGCGGCCTGTCAGTTTCTTGAGTCGTTCAGCGACTGCACGGTTTGTTCCGACGGGTACCGTGCTCTTGATAACCACAATCGTGCGATTCGACAGCATCGGTGCCAACGAATCCACGACCTTCCACAAACCAGTCAGGTCCGCTGCTCCAGATTCACTTTGCGGAGTCCCCACCGCGATGAACACGCAGTCCGCCTCGGGGACGACATTGGCGGCATTGGTCGTAAACGTCAGGCGTCCGGCGCGGACATTGTGCAGGACCAGTTCGGTCAGGCCCGGTTCGTAAATCGGGATCTCCCCGCGACGCAGTTTTTCGATCTTGGAGGCGACGATATCCACGCAGGCGACGTCATTTCCGCTGTCAGCGAGACATGTTCCGGTTACGAGTCCCACGTAACCGGTACCGATCATCACGATGTGCATGAGGCGACTTTCAACTGAAATAGCGAACGCAGGTTCGCAAATTGCCCTTCACGGCCGCGCTGCCCGCGATCAGCCGCTTTAGGACTACTATATTGTACGAGCTTGGGAATACCTAAAAGACGCCTTGGAAGAATGCTCTAAACGATTTTGTCTTCGTCGGTTTCGCCGATCATGCCATTTTTGATGCCGAAGTGCCTGCCCGCCGAATCACACCGATTTTGCGGATCGAGCTGAATCGAATGGCTGACGCTAGTGGAACGTTCGAGAGGATGTCGAGAAAACCTTGACGCTGCAAGATGAGAATTTGATTTGTGGTTGACCCGGGTTTGCCTAAAACCCCTGATCTTTCAAGCAATGTGAATAGAACAGCGGCGCAGAGAAAGAGGCACAGAGAAAACAGAGCAATTGTCAGCTCTCTGTTTTTTCTCTGTGCCTCAGTGTTCAAGAGACGTGTTTCCTCAGATCTTCCGAATGACAAATTCCATCTGTGTCCCGAACCAGTGTCCCAGTAGCGGCCAGGACAAAAGGCGCAGCGGCGAAGTGAGAAGCTTCAAGGCCAGAGAGTCCACGGGTTCAGGCGCAGGCTGGGTTCTGCGGAATTCCACGACCTCAAAGCCGGCACCTGCGAAGCACGCTACTGCTGTCGCCCGCGTGAATTCCCAGACATGCAGGGGGACATGGCAATTCCCCCACAGCCAGTCGCGTCGCAGCAGTTTCGATAACG
>JAQGHS010000322.1 GCA_028291605.1 Planctomycetaceae bacterium
GGACCAGTTTATGCGCACCCGACTGGTCGCAAGGCCGACTTCGTCGGCGATCTAGTCGACCGTGGGCCACGAGTGTTAGATACGGTACGGCTCGTTCATAACATGGTCCGAAATGGCAGCGGGCTATGTGTTCCTGGTAATCATGACATGAAACTGCTCAAGAAGCTGAGCGGTCGAGATGTCCAGATCACGCACGGTTTAGACAAAACACTCGCCGAGATTGATGCGTTGCCGGATGACGTGCGGAGTCCGTTCATTGCTGAGCTCATGCAGTTTCTGGACGGTCTTGTCAGTCACTATGTGCTGGACGAAGGCAAGCTGGTCGTCGCCCATGCTGGAATGAAGGAAGAGATGCAGGGGCGCGGCTCGGGCCGGGTGCGTGATTTTGCCTTGTATGGGGAAACGACTGGCGAAACCGACGAATTCGGACTCACCGTCCGTTACAACTGGGCTGCGGATTACCGGGGCTCGGCAATGGTCGTCTACGGCCATACTCCGGTTCCGCAACCGGAGTTTCTGAACCGCACCGCCAACATCGACACCGGCTGCGTGTTTGGTGGGCAACTCACCGCGTTGCGCTATCCGGAGAAGGAGTTCGTGTCGGTGCCGGCCAGGCAGACCTATTGGGTCTCGTCACGCCCGTTCCTGCCGGCGGAGAGCCAGGCGCCGGCTCTGACGGCTCAGCAGCTGCATGACGATATCCTCGACGCCGCCGACGTTCTCGGTAAGCGGATCGTCTCCACGCGACTGCAAAACAATGTCACGATTCGGGAAGAGAATGCAACGGCAGCCTTGGAAGTGATGAGCCGCTTTGCTGCGAATCCGAAGTGGCTCATTTACCTGCCACCCACGATGTCACCCTGCGAGACCACGTCCGTTGAAAACTTGCTCGAACATCCCGTCGAAGCCTTTTCGTACTTTCGAAACCAAGGCGTACCGCAGGTGGTGTGCGAGGTGAAGCACATGGGATCGAGGGCGGTGGTTGTGGTGTGTCGCGATGCCGACGCTGCCCGCGCGAGATTCGGCATCACGGGTGGCGAGTCGGGGATCGTCTATACGCGCACCGGACGACAGTTCTTTAACGACTTGGACCTCGAACGACGGTTCCTCGAGAGGCTGCGCAGTTCGCTCACTGCGGCAGGCTTCTGGGACGAGTTTGGCACGTCATGGGTCTGTTTCGATTGCGAGCTGATGCCGTGGTCGGCGAAGGCTCAGGACCTGCTGCGCTCGCAGTATGCCGCTGTGGGTGCGGCGGGGCATGCGTCGTTGCCCGCCGTGGTGGCCTCTCTGGAACTCGCTGCCCGCCGGTTGAATCGGGATGCCACTGCGACGGTCGATGGCGTGTTGCAGAAGTATCGAGGAATCGGCGGGAACATCGAACGGTTTGTGTCAGCCTACCGGCAATACTGCTGGTCAGTGGAATCACTCGACGATTTGAAGCTGGCCCCGTTTCACATCCTGGCAACGGAAGGAAAAGTTCACACCCACCAGAACCACGTTTGGCACATGGAGACCATCGCGAAGATCTGCCAGCAAGATCCGCAACTGCTCCTGGCGACCGAGTTCAAAGTCGTCGACGTGACCGATCCGGTCAGCGAACAGGCAGGGATCGACTGGTGGACGACTTTGACAGGGCAGGGGGGCGAAGGGATGGTTGTCAAACCGTTAGACTTCATCATGCGCGGGAAGAAGGGATTGGTGCAACCGGCCGTCAAATGCCGAGGGCCGGAATATCTCCGGATCATCTACGGACCGGATTACACCGCCGACCACAATCTGACACGACTTCGCAGCAGGAGCGTCGGCGCGAAGCGATCACTAGCCTTGCGCGAATTCGCACTGGGCGTTGAAGCCTTAGAACGCTTCGTCCGTCATGAACCGTTAAGGCGTGTCCATGAGTGCGTGTTCGGAGTATTGGCATTGGAAAGTGAGCCCGTCGATCCTAGACTTTGATCAAGACGAAACGACGTTGCTAAGTAGGAGCGCAGAAATGACTCTGCAGGTGAGACCGGCGGCGTAAGCACCGGGATTCTTTTTGTGATATAGAATTAGCCGTGCAGAAAAAGAAGAATCCGGGGGCTCACGCCGCACGGCTCACCTAGCAAACTGGTTATGTAAAATCGCTCGGTGTCAGCAGTGCATAGACAGCTTCGGGAATGCTATGAGCAATCTTCCACACGAGCACTACATGCGGCGGGCCATCGAACTGGCCGCGAATACTCCCGATCTTCCCTTCGGGGCCGTAATCGCCAACCAGGAGTCGGGTGAGATCGTTGCTGAGGGCTGGAACCGATCATCGCTCAATCCGACCTGGCATGGTGAAATCGACGCCATCAACAGCCTCGCACAAATACGAAGTGTCATTGAACCGAACCAGCTCGTCCTCTATACCACGGCCGAACCGTGTCCAATGTGCCAGGGAGCCATTCTTTGGACGGGCATCGGGACTGTCGTTTATGGGACTTCGATCAGGACGCTACAAAGCCAGGGCTGGAGGCAAATCGACATTCCGGCCGCCGAGGTGATCCGTCGCAGTCCAACCTGGAAATGCTCGCTCATCGCGGGAATTCTGGAGAAAGAATGCAATGCGTTGTTCGTAGCAGCGTCAAAGGGAATGTGGAAGAAGTGACCCGTCAGATGGGCACTCTTGCCCGTCTCCTCTTAAACGAAGATACCCAAAAGAGTCGGGCAAGAGTGCCCATCTTACGCGGGAATCTCTTTATTTTGATCGTCGTCCCACCGTGTCAGGCGATCAACAATTCATAGTACGAATCTACTGCAGGCTGGCCAGTGTAGTTCGGACCCGCCTGATCGTCTGATCCGAGATAGCGAAACGGCAATTCAATTTGCCGACGTCCGTGACAGAAGACCCGCTTTCTGGTGGCGTCGTACACCAGGCCACATTTGCGCAACTCCGCCGCGACAATCTTCTTAACCGGTCGGCCGTCGCTAAGCTTAATGTTTTCCATGCTAAGGTTGGATAGGAACACTCCATCCTCTGTCAACCAAGATGCAGCCCGCGAGATCAATCCGAGTTTGTCGCCGATATAATGCAGTCCGTGTACGCAACTGATGACCTCAAACTGCCGATTGGGATACCAAGAGGTCAACGACGCGGTAACGAGTTTCAGACAACTCTGATCGGCAGTTTCCCTCGCAAACATCCCAACCAGGTCAACTCCGATGACCTCACAGCGGTCTGCGAGTTGCATCATCTGAATGTGGTTCGCGGCTTCAATCAGTGCTCGTCCCGACCCGCAGCACAAATCTAGCCAACCCACCGTTCGTCCGGGGCAGAGCTTGGAGAGCAAAAGATCGAAAGGGTTGTATCCCAACTCCGTGTCGTACCCATTGGTGCCGCTGAGAGTTCGCTCGCGATTCATACGGCAGTTGGCCACGATCCCCGATTGCTCAAGCATCTCATCCGGGACGAGTCTCGGAGACGCTGCTGAATTATCAGAATGCGACATGGATCTTGCCAATCTAGAGGCGTATCGCCAAACCAACTGATCAATCGCGTCGGTCGGTGGCCTGTGTCGACTGCAAATCCAGGCAATTGGGACAATACCAGGGAGCAGGCGTCTTGACCGGTTTGGGGCTCCGCTTGTGGCATGTCGCGCACCGGTAGCGTTTGCCTTTGACGGCAGTTTTCGGACGAACCTGTTTTCCCGTTCTAAGAATGTTCTTGTCCATGACAACCTTCGTCACATACCTGATGTCGGCATGCTCTCTCGCTCAAAAGATTCGGTTTGAGTGCAGGTCAATAAGGTAACGACTGGGGTTGAACCAGCGGCTATTCTCGCCGGCCTTGGCGGCTTTGTTCAGCGTTGCTTTCTCCGATGTACTGACTTCGAGAATCAGGAGCACTTTCCGCGCAACGTCTTCGGGCCGCCAACGTTCGTCGAGTGAAGGATAGAGCTCGTGCAGAATCAGGTTTTGGGCTTCGGCAGACATGATTGGATTCTAACATAGATCGTAGTTTAAATCGTCTTCATTGACGCTGATTACCATCACTTAATCGCCTCGATCTGGATAAACAGTTTCGCAGGCGGTTCGGAGAAATAGCGTAACAGCGCAGGGCACAACCAACCGTCCAACCCCATTTCGGGCCAGCGATAAGTATTCCCAGTGCCATCCACTTTTCTCCACTCGAGAACAATCTGCGAGTCGGGAAATGCGTTGGCCGAGAAAATCGCCAGGAAGCCCTCTGCGGCATTGGGAATGTGAGCTGTGGCCCGATCAATCATCGTATCCGCGCCACCCACGAACGGCTCCATGAATAACCCGACCGTGGGATCATCAAATACCCAGCGGCCGTTCCACCGATACGGCTTGATGACGAAAATTGAATTGTTCATGTAGTTTCTCCTGGTGACATAAGTGACAACGATCACCACACCGTGGTTCACTTCAGGGAGCTGCAAGAGTCGCGAACCTCTCGTCCGGATCGGTGTCCACTAGCTGCCTATCGGCATTTTGTGGCCGCTGACGCCCTGGTTGCGCTTGTCGTGGAGAAAAGATCGCGTTTATGCGATTGGGTGAAGGTGGCCACCAACCCCAGCAGATTGTTTGTGGCAATCGGGGAGATTCTGTCATGAAGAAAGTTCACGTCAACGTGGGCACCATCGGTCATATTGATCATGGGAAGACCACACTGACCGCCGCCATTCTGGCGGTGCAAGCGTCCAAGGGTCTGGCCAAAGCCAAGAGCTACCGGGACATTTCTCACGGAGGCACGGTGCGTGACGAGCACAAGACCGTCACGATCATCACCAGCCATGTCCAGTACGAGACAGCCACGCGGCACTACGCCCACATCGACTGTCCCGGACACGCCGACTATGTGAAGAACATGATTACCGGAGCCGCACAGATGGACGGAGCCATCCTCCTGCTGTCGGCGGTCGACGGCCCAATGCCGCAGACCCGGGAGCACATTCTGCTCGCACGCCAGGTTGGTGTGCCCGAACTGGTTGTGTTCCTCAACAAATGCGATCTGGTCGATGATCCGGAATTGATTGATCTGGTCGAGATGGAGACCCGTGAATTGCTGACGAAATTCGGCTTTAACGGGGACGCGGTGCCGTTCGTCCGGGGTAATGCCCGGGGTGCGCTGGATCATCCTGCCGACCCGCAGTTCAGTCGCTGCATTGATGACTTGCTGGAGGCTCTGGATCGTTACATCCCTGAGCCCCTGCGAGCCATCGACAAGCCGTTCCTCATGCCAATTGAGGGTGTTCACACCATCGAAGGCCGAGGCACGGTGGCGACCGGCAAGATCGAGCAAGGCATTATCAAGGTCGGCCAGAAGGTGGAAATCCTGGGCCTGGGAGACGTTCTCGAAGGCGTCTGCACCAGCGTCGAGGCCTTCAACCAGATTCTGGACCAGGGTGAAGCAGGACAGAATGTGGGGTTGCTGCTGCGAGGCATCAAGTCCGATCAAATCCAGCGCGGCCAGGTGATTGCCGCCCCGCGCACGATCCGACCGCGGTTGAAGTTCCGCAGTGAAGTTTACATCTTGAGCAAGGACGAAGGAGGCCGTCACACGCCGTTCTTCAGCGGTTACAAGCCGCAGTTCTTCTTCAGGACGACCAACGTCACCGGCGAAGTTCAGCTACCGGCCGAGATCGCCATGGTAATGCCCGGCGACAACGCCGCCATCGCCGTGAATCTCGACAAGCCGGTCGCGTTCGATATCGGCAGCCACTTTGCCATTCGAGAGGGTGGCAAGACGGTTGGCTCGGGTGTGATTACCCACCTTGTTGAATAGCTTTCCCGAGAACGTGGGGATGGAGCGATCCATTCCCACGTTTCTATCCCTCTGCTATTTCCGTACCGTCACTCGATGGGTTGATGTTTATCATGTACGATTTGACTAATGGCCGCGTTTTTGACATTTCGAATATGCCATGCTGATGGGCAATATGACAATGCAAGCAGACCCTTCTGAAAACGAGCCGCCAGGTCCAGTCCGATTGGATGCCGACGGCTATTTTCAACGCGGGATGCAGCGAGCCGCAAGCGGTGATGCGAATGGCGGAATCGCCGACTTTGATTTAGCACTCAAATTGCGACCCGAGTTTGTCGACGCACTTTTGCGGCGCGGGACAGCGCTTCATTTTTGGAAACATGATTTCGAACGAGCTCGCCAGGATTTCACAGAAGCCATTCGAATTGACCCGACCAATGCTACTGCCTTTCGGCAGCGCGGAAATGCATTGGTCGAACTAGGCCTCATCGACGAAGCACTGGCCGACTTCTCAGAGCTAATCCGATTGCAGCCGGATCAACCTGTAGGGCACGCCTGTCGCGGAGTGACACATCATCGGCGAAAAGATTTTCGAGCTGCCATCACCGACTATTGCACTTCCATCAGGCTGAATCCAGACCCCAGAATACTGAAATACCGAGCTCAGTGCTACTTCGAACTCGAAGCTTATGACGCTGCCATCACTGATTATTCCGCCATTCTCAAGCTGCAACCAGACTCTGTCGATGCCCTCAAAGCTCGAGGTTCGGCAGCAGTCTCGAACGACGATCTGGAGTTTGCCGTCGTAGACTACACGGAAGTCATTCGACTCGCCCCTGATGATCACAATGGGTATCTCCAGCGGGGCCATGCGTGGTATCGGCTTCAAGAGTATCCCCTGGCAATTGCCGACTATGACCAAGCAATTCGACTGAACCCCTCTTGTGCTGAAGCCTACCAATATAGAGGGCAATGTTGGACGTATGAGCATGAGGCCGAACGCGCCATACCGGATCTCGACGAAGCGATTCGCCTATCCCCCGAGAAAGCCGAAGCTTACCGTGGTCGAGGTCGTGCCTGGGATAAACTCGAAGAATTCACCAAGGCTGACGCCGATTTCGAAACTGCCGAAGAACTCGAATTACGAGACAAACCTATGATGCCTGAACGCAAAACAGTGATTTCTCAGCTCCTGCTGGCTCATTTTGACCCGATCGCCCTCGATCAACTGACGATTACTGAGCGCGCGTTTCCGCTGCGCGTACGGGCCGATCTGCAACGGGCGATTGAGACGCTGACTGACCAGATGAAAGTGCTGCATTTCTGCGGTGTCCGTAAGCAGTATGCCCACCAGGGAGTGAACTTTACCGCGTTAATAGTCAGGGATCGAAATGACCCGGCAATTGCCGTCCCTCCTCAATTTGAGGAGCTCGACATTGGAGAAGAGCAACCAGTCCGCTGCCTCAAAGAAGGACTTTGGCTGCTGGAAGCCAGCGGACAGCGCTTCGCGGTGTTTCTCGAGCCTCAATCGTCCTATCATCGAACTGACAAGATCCGCTACCAAGTGGCAACTTGCAACGATGCCTTGGGAATCGAAATCGCCACCAAATTCTTGAAGCATCTGGAGAGTGCGGTAGAAGAAGCGCGGTCTTATCGGGGCAAAATCTTGTCATTCGAATTGGACGAGAGATATTCTGGCACCTCCACAGGAATCAAGGTTCACAAGCTCCGGACAGTCCAGCGAGAACAGGTCATTCTGCCACGTCGAACCCTGGAATTGCTGGAACGCAACGTGATTCAGTTTGTTCGCCGGAGGGCGAAGTTGGCAGAAATGGGAATGTCGACGAAGAAGGGCTTATTGTTCTACGGACCTCCAGGAACCGGTAAAACTCACACGATCCACTATCTAGCAAGTGCGTTGCCCGACACGACCACGCTCCTGATCTCGGCCGAGCAAGTCGGCCTGCTCGGTGAATACATGACTCTGGCGCGATTGCTGCAGCCCAGCATGGTTGTGATCGAGGATGCTGACTTGATTGCCCGTGAGCGTTCCAGCATGGACAGTGCTTGCGAAGAAGTGATGCTCAATAAACTCTTGAATGAAATGGATGGACTTAAAGAGGATGCCGACATTCTGTTTGTTCTGACGACCAACCGTCCCGAGGCACTGGAAGCCGCCTTGTCTTCCCGGCCCGGCCGTATTGATCAGGCAATTGAATTTCCCCATCCCGACGCAGAAGGCCGCAGTAAACTAGTAACACTTTACTCCCGATCCGCTAAGCTTTCGAAATCGGTGGTCGAATCCACGGTGAAAAAGACTGCCGGTGTCAGCGCCGCATTCATCAAAGAACTGATGCGGCGGGCCTCTCAATTCCTGTTGGAGCGCGAGGGCGCCAAGAAAATGACAATCGAAGATATCGACAACGCCCTGCAAGAGTTGCTGTTCAGCGGAGGGACATTAAATCGCAAAATGCTGGGTGGACAGATCGACGAAGCCGAGGTCGCAGTACAATAATCGGTACTGATCCGTAGGACCGGCACACTTGCCCGTCTATATTGGTGCTACGAACTCGGAGACGGGCAAGAGTGCCCGTCCTACAACAAGCGTATCGACTTAAAGTGCCCTCCTGCACCCCGAGGCTTAAGGACCACGATGACTTCCAAATTCCTCTTCATCGCCCTCGGCTTGATTCTCGGAGCGATGCTGCTTGGCCAGAAATCCCCAGTCGTCGCCGACGCCAATCTGCGGTCGAAGGGCGCGGTCAAGAGTGCTGATCCGACAGTCGATTGGCCGGCCTGGAGAGGCCCCCTCGCCAATAATGTGGCCGACAACCGCAAACTTCCGCTCCGCTGGAGTCAAACCGAGAATGTTCGCTGGTCGGTCAAATTGCCGGGGTGGGGGACCAGTTCGCCGGTCGTTTATGGCGAGCGAGTGTTCGTCACGTCACATTCGAAAGAGAGGGGCGCAACCTCGCTGCAGTTGTTCTGCTTCAATCGCGAAGATGGAAAAGAGCTGTGGACGCACGATTTCGGACTGGGAGTCGATCACCGGACGCACGAGAAATCCAATCTGGCAGTGAATACACCCGCCATCACCAAGGATGCGGTGTACGTGGCGTACGGCAATGCCGATATTGCCCGCTATTCTCATGACGGCAAGTTGGCCTGGGTCCGACGCTACATCAAAGACTTTGGAGATCCCAAGACGGCCTGGGGTTATGCGGTCAGTCCGCTGGTGGTGGATGACTCGATCGTTTTCCCCTGGGACCACCATACGGGTCCGTGCTACTTGATTGGCCTCGATAAGACGACCGGTGAAGTTGCCTGGAAGAAGGACCGGCCCATTGGAACGGCACACGCGACGCCCTTGTGCATTGAGCATCACGGGCAGACTGACCTGCTCGTGCCGGGGAAAAATCGCCTCACAGCTCTCGACACCCTGACCCATAAGGAACTCTGGCAGTACGGCGAAGGAGAAGGGCCGTTTAATGGTGAAATCATCTCGAGCCCAGTCTTCGCCGATGGCGCTGTGTATCTTCAACTCTGGCGGCAGAGCCCAATCCATGCGATTCGACTGACCGCC
Source organism: Planctomycetaceae bacterium (assembly GCA_028291605.1). Lineage (GTDB taxonomy): Bacteria > Planctomycetota > Planctomycetia > Planctomycetales > Planctomycetaceae > JAKFVC01. Next base: position 9,333 of record JAQGHS010000322.1, read on the forward strand.
GATGGGAAGCGGCCCGAGCCCTTATGGATCAGCAAGCATCCCGGTCCCGTGGAACCTTCGCTCTTGTATTATCGCAGCTTGCTCTACTCAATGATGGACAACGGCGTGCTGGTTTGCCTGGACGGTAAGACTGGAGCCGAAGTCTACCGCGAGCGTCTTGGCGGAAACTGCAACTCATCACCGATTGCCAGCGATGGCCGGATCTACGTGAGCAACAATGATGGGACGACATTTGTCGTGCGGGCGGGTACCAAGTTCGAATTACTAGCGACCAACGAACTTGGCGAGCGGATCACGGCGACTCCGGCGATTTCAGGGGATGATTTGATCTATCGCACGGA
>JAQGHS010000438.1 GCA_028291605.1 Planctomycetaceae bacterium
TGATTTTCGGAGTATCCAATTCTTGAATCACGATCGTGCCTAAAATGAAGTCGCCGCCGATCGAGACCACGATCAATACCATTCAGACAGCATCGAACTCGCGGGCCAATTGACAGTTTTGAATCAGTAAACAGGTTTTCTTGATTACGAGTGCCAGATCCCCCGCGCGGAGTTTTCATCAGTGCAACCGACTCAACAAATTCACATCCGAGGAACCACTCCTTTGATTTCGCCTCGAGATTTGCTGCAGCAGATCCCGATGTCCGTCGCCGCCAACCGAACCGTCGTTGACGGGCGTGCCGAACTGATTCGGGTGCTGGCCGGTGAGGATCCGCGCATGCTCGCAGTGGTCGGGCCCTGTTCAATACATGACGAAGATGCGGCCCTGGAATATGCCCAGAAACTGCAGGCTGTTTCGGAAGAGATCAAGTCGACCACGCTGGTCATCATGCGGGTCTATTTTGAGAAACCACGGACGGTGATGGGCTGGAAGGGCTTGATCAATGATCCCGGCCTGGACGGCTCGTTCGATATCGAAACGGGACTGCGACGGGCCCGCGAATTGCTACTGAAAATCAATGAAATGGGAATGCCGGCCGCCACCGAAATGCTTGAGCCCATCACTCCGCAGTATGTGGCTGATCTTGTCACCTGGGCTGCCATTGGGGCCCGCACCACCGAATCGCAAACCCATCGCCAAATGGCGAGTGGCCTGTCGATGCCTGTGGGCTACAAGAACGGCACCGATGGCAATCTGGAGATCGCGATTCAGGCCATGCAGGCCGCCCAGAGCCCGCACAGTTTTCTGGGCATCGACACCGACGGCCGGACATGCGTCATTCATACCACCGGCAATCCCTACGGGCACCTGATTCTGCGCGGCGGTCGTAGCGGGCCGAATTACGATGCCCAAAATGTGAAAGCCGCGGCGGATGCCCTGAGCGCCGCGAAACTGCCTCCGTTCCTGATGGTCGACTGCAGCCACGCCAATTCCGACAAGGATTATACCAAGCAGGCCGCCGTCTGGGCCGATGCTGTCGCCCAACGTGCGGCGGGGAATCGGCACATTGTCGGCTTGATGCTGGAGAGCAATCTGGTTGCTGGCAGCCAAAAATTGACCGCCGACCTGTCGCAACTAAAGTACGGGATTTCGATCACCGACGGTTGTATTGGCTGGGAGCAGACCGAAGAACTGTTGCGCGATGCTCATGCAGCGTTAAAACGGTAGGCATGCACCGTGTTTTGTCGGAGATTCTCCAAACGGCAATCGGTTTGCGTTCGTAATCTGATAGGATAACGGCGTGGAAATTGTGTCGTGTTTGGAATGAGGATGCGGAATCTATGTCATTACGCCTCAAGGATGTACGCAAAAGCTACGTCGAGCAAGACGGCACTCGGCTCCCGATTCTCGGGATCCCGGAGTTCACGCTGCAGACGGGTGAGCAAGTCGCTCTGGTTGGCGAAAGCGGCGGCGGCAAGACGACTTTGCTGAACGTCATTTCCGGCATCACCACTCCCGACGCCGGCCAGGTGGTCATCGGCAATACCGACCTGACAAAACTTTCCGAACCGGCACGTGACCGATTTCGAGCTCTCAAAATCGGCTTTATTTTTCAAACGTTTAATCTGCTACCGGCGTTCACCGCACTCGAAAATGTCCTGCTAGGCATGAGCTTTTCAGGTCAGAAATCCGACACGAAGCGGGCGAAAGATTTACTCGCTCGAGTTGGCCTGAGCCACCGCCTGAATCATCGCCCTGCGACGTTGTCCGTAGGCGAACAGCAGCGAGTCGCTGTCGCCCGGTCGCTGGTGAATCGGCCAGCGCTGTTGCTCGCCGACGAGCCGACTGCCAGCATTGACGCCCAACATCAGGCAACCGTTTTGGAATTAATCCGCGAAGCCTGCCACGAACACAACTGTGCTTTGCTGCTGGTGACGCACTCGGCGGAAGTCGCCGGGCAGTTTCAGCGGGTCGAACGTCTGAAAGATTTCAATCACCCGCAATAGGTCAAAACATATTTGGCGCAGGTGAGCCGGGTGCCGTAAGGCCCCGGACAATTGGTAACAGGTCAACGACGAATGAAGAATCCGGGGCTGACGCCGCCCGGCACGCCTGAGCAGTTTGGTTTACTGACTCACGAGACACCGGAACTCCCCCAGTCAGCTAGAGAAGAGAATCCCCTATGAATCTCGTGACGATTGCCTGGAAGAGCATTCGCCAGCGAGCATTGGCGTCGTTCCTGACGGCGTTGAGTGTCGCGTTGGGGGTCACCCTGATGGTCTCGGTGCTGGTGGTGCACGGGATCGTCGACCGGATCTTCAGCCAGAACGCCAGCGGCTACCACTTGGTCGTCGGAGCCAAAGGCAGCCCTCTGCAGCTGGTGCTGAATACGATTTATCACCTCAGCAGCCCCGTCGAGAACATCCCCTATCTGTATTACAAGGAATTGAAAGCCAATCCGCGTGTACAGAATGCCATTCCCATTTGCATGGGTGATGTGACGCTCGAAGGGAATTTCCGGATCATCGGAACGTCGCCTGAGTTCTTCGAAGTTGACTACCATCCCGACAAAAAATTCCGAGTCCGTGGTCATTTCCTCGAAGATGACTTCGATGCCGTCATCGGCTCACAAGTGGCTCGCACGAACGGTTGGAATATCGGCTCGACCTTCCAACCCGCTCACGGCGTGGCCGACAGCGATCACGTTCACGAGGAGAAATTCACCGTCGTAGGCGTTCTGGCTCCGACCGGAACCCCGAATGACAACGGCGTGTATATCCACATCGATGGCTTCTTCCAGATCGCGGGGCACGAGAAGCCCGCTGATGAAGCGGCGGCCAAAGCAGCGGCATTCGAAGTCTTCCAGCAACAGGCGGGCGACAAGAAGAACATTGCTGTCGAACCAACTCCCGAACCAGAACCGAAACCAGCGCCCGCCAAAGAGAAGCACGACCACGCCGGCCACGATCACCACGGGCATCATCATCACGAACTGCCGGACGAGCAAAAAGAAGTGACCGCGATCCTGGTTAATGCCAAGCACATCACAGCCGCGATTCAACTCCGAGCCAGCATTAATGAGGGGCCGTACGCTCAAGCCGCCGTGCCATTTCAGGAAATCAACTGGATTCTGAATAACGTCGTCGGCAATGTGCGAACATTACTGGTGATCATGACGGCGCTGATACTGGTCGTATCCGGCGTTGGAATTTTCGTCAGCATCTATAATTCGATGGCCGATCGCCGGCGAGAGATCGCGGTCATGCGGGCTTTAGGGGCTCAGCGAGGTACCGTCTTCGCAATCATTTTCCTGGAATCGATATTGCTGTGCGTGGGTGGTGGGCTGTTTGGCGTATTATTGGGACACGGAATGGTTGTGATTGCGGCCCCCATCCTGGAAGTCCGGACCGGCTTGCTGATCGATCCATGGGCCTTCGAAAAGCTGGAACTGGTGATACTGCCGGTACTTATTGCACTGGCATCACTGGTCGGAATTGTGCCGGGCATGACGGCATATCGCACTGACGTGGCCAAAGCATTGCATGCTTGATGGGCGGCTTCAGGGACATTAAGTCGTGAATAATTTGGGTCGGCAAGAAAATCGGTTATAATTGCGAGTCGTCGGGAGCATTTTTATGATGACTACAGATTTGGCACCAGCACCGGTTGAAGATCGAGGGGCCTCTGCGTCCATGAGTGAGTTGCAGTCTGATGCCTTTGCCAGCCCTGAACTGGAACTGCAAAATGAGTTTTCCTATCGCCCCATTCCGGTCTTGGCGCCTGTGTCGCTGGTCATTGGATTGTGCTCAATCATTGGATTGGCCTCGGTCGCGGGCCTGTCGGTTCCCTTGGCCGGTGTGATTCTGGGCATCTTGGGATTGCGCCAGATTTCTCGTGCTCACGGGGAATATGGGGGCTTTAAGTTAACCGTAAGTGGTCTGGTCCTCTCGAGCATTTGTCTGATGGCCGGAACCAGCCTGCATGCCTACACGTATGCGACGGAAGTTCCCGATGGATATGAACGTCTAAGTTTCCGATGGCTGGCAGAGCAGAAGCCGATCGTCGAAGATGGTCAGACACGCATCAATCCAGAAGCCAAGAGTCTGGACGGACAAAAAGTCTTTATCAAAGGCTACATGTATCCGGAAAATGCGAAAACGAACTTGAAGCATTTCGTGCTTTGCAAGGATACTGGGCAATGCTGCTTTGGCGGGAAGCCATCCTTGACGGACATGATCGTGGTCGACTTCGTGAATGGTACGAAAGCCAACTTCCGTGAACTGTCGCTCGTCAGCGTTGCCGGCACCTTCAGAGCAAAGAAGACTGTGGTCGGGGGCGAAGTGACGGCGCTGTATTCTCTTGAAGGCGAGTATTTCAAATGATTCCAATCCGCCGACTGCTCCGCGTTACAAGTAGCTGGTCTCAAGCCTGTTGGGGCTCGCTGCTGGGTGTGCTGCTGTGCGGAGCATTTATGGCGGGTGGCGCGACGGCCGAAAAACGCGAGGCCGCGACCAAGAAGGACGAACCTGCCAGCAAGAGCGACAAGCCGCCGTTGGGCAAAGTCACCGTTCTGGTTCCCAAAAACGAATTCAAGAAGGAAGGGCCGAACAAGTCGCTTCGTGTCAGCTTTGACGACATCGATATTGAAAAAGTCCTCAATACGAAAAAGTTGACCCTCGACCTGCCCAAGCAGATGCCCGAGTGGTTGAAGAAA
>JAQGHS010000448.1 GCA_028291605.1 Planctomycetaceae bacterium
CCCCCCTCGAAGAAGGCCGACCACTTGGTGCGCTGAGCTTGCACACCCAGCAGAAACCGGTAATCCCGGAACTGAGCCCGGTCTTTCAGCCGCGTGTCTTCGAAGTCAATCTGATAGGCGTCAACCGTGTATTCCGCGGCCCCATACAGCCAGACGTCGGTGTTCTCGACGCTGCCCATGAAATAGCTCACGCGAGACTTCGGAAACATCGCCCGCACTTCCCAGCGGTCGCCGGGGGTCCAGATTACTCCGCCGTAGGGGATGAAGATGTTATCCGCCCGGTCCCAATAGGCCGCACCGATGGCCAGGGTCAGTTCGGGCGAGACCTTGTTATAGACCACGACGCGGGCATCCACCATGTAGGCGTCGCTGGTCAACTGGCGTTGGAAATCGCTGTTGATTTGGGGCGTCACGCCTACCATCCAATTCCAGGGTCCGGCACTGACGGACGACCATTGCAGGTCGGCGACAAACTGATCGACATAGGGTGGCATCGCGATGCCCGTCGGCCCGCTCCAGTAGCGGCTGTTCCACGAACCCGTCGCAGCGAACAGCATGCCCTCATTCAGCAGCATGGAATAGCGCATCGAACCGTTCAGTTCGGTGGCCTGAAAATTACCGCTGACGCCGCTGGTCGGGGCCGACGCGATATACACCGCCTCCTGATAGGTATACCACCCCAGTCGGTAGGGCGTGTGGCCCATGGCCCCATACGCAAACTGCTGTGAGGCGAATGGATCGTAATAGGTCTGCAGGAAAAAACGCTCCTGCTGCCCCAGCAACGCTTTGACAAACTGGCTGCGCGGTTGATAGCCGAAGATCCCCTCTTCCTCAGGGAGCCCTTGGAGATACGGATCGTCAGGCGCGAGCGGCTGGCCGGGCACCTGCGGCTGACCATTGTACGACGGCTGACCATTGTACGACGGCTGGCCATAGTACTGCGCGGCGGGCGGTCCAGCCGGGGCATACGTGGGAGGAGGGGGCCAGTCGGGCTGCTGCTGGGCGAGTCCCATGACCACCGGGGGCGACTGCGGGCTGTAAATGGAGGAGGTCGGCGTCGTCGAATAGGCGACCGGGCCTTGGGCCACGGCAGTCGCGGCCAGTCCCCAGATCACTCCCACAACGGCTAGACGAAGTCCGATCAACAAAACTCATTCCCTGAATCAACGCAGCAAGTATCTCGCGGCAGAATTGGTTCGCGCCAGCGGGGTCTTACCAGATTCTCAGGATTACGGAAACTACAACTTTCGGCGAAGTTCCTTCGTCGCTGTCAGCCGGACCCGCGTGATCTCCTGGAAGTGCCGAATGTCGATTTCATACGGCCCGTCGGGCTGATCAAATCCGCCGAACCGGGTGAGACATTCTTCCAGCCGGCCGATCTTCTGATCCGCCGATAATTCCAGCGGATAAATGACCCCGGGAGCTCGTCCCCAGACGATGCGCGAACCGCCCTGGGTCTGCAGTTGAAACACCAGTTCTTCCAGAGGGGCTCGCAAGTCCGTTCCTGCAGGAATCTCGATAGCGGTCAGCCGAAAGTCCTTCCAGTGGGGCAACAGCACGGCTGCCAGGCGCGCCGCGGCCACGACTTGCGGGTCGCCCCACGATTTTCCAATCGCCCCCATGGGTGACGACTTGGGCAGGGTGATCAACGGATAACGCTGGGCGTCCTCCGGGGCAAAGGCCGTGGGGGGCAGCAGCACACCCGAACCATCCACCGGCAGCAAGCCCGTCGACACTTCTACCATCGCCACCGGTCGCCGATAGACCAGGTCGATATCCACGCGGGCCGGGACCGATTTCGACACTTTCACGACCTTTTCCACCCATGGATGCTGGGCGAAGGCCTTCGCCAGATCGGACGTCAGATTCTCGTCGAGCACTGACCGCATGGGGGTCATTCCCGCTTGCGGCGCAACCTGAGCCACCAGGTCGCGCGGTACCCACTGGGGAATTTCGGTGATCCGAATGTTGTCGACGCGCAGTTGATATTCGGGACGGTTGCCAATTTCTGGAAGTGACTTGGCGATTCGCGGACCCAGAATAATGGCCCCGCAAATCAGAGCAATTCCGGCCAGCCACCACGGCTGAAACCAGGCGCGACCAACCTCTTCAATCCGATCACCAGTAGAGCGACGCGGGCCCGGACCGGGATTGGGGGCTGATGAGGACGACGAAACCATGAAACGATCCTTCACAGCGTTTGTGAATTCGGTTGAGGGACGTATGACGTCCAGGTAGTTTTTTATTTAAGGGGAGGAATGTTTGATTGGGCAGGCTTGATCGGTTGAACTCATACTCATGTGATTGGCTGTTCGCGATTCCATCGAGACCCACGGATGGTACGCAACCCGGGCCTCGGGTTCACCGAGATCCCGTTATCGAGATCTTCGGATCGCCACGGCACCCAACTCGCAATCGAATTCAACTCAATCGGAATTCCGAGCCAGAATGAGCCTGGCGGTTCGGCATAGTCAATGTGGATGGTGGGATTGCAACATTCGATTCAAGTAGCAGATCACGAGTTCCGTAGCCTGACTCTCCAGCGTCGGGCGAATTCTTACCAGCTACATCGAATATTAACGACTCGCCTGCGGTCGTCGACACACGTTTATGAATCGTCAATCCGCGAAAATCGCTCGACTCTGGAGAGTCAAGCTACGGAGCCCGCCCGATAATCCGGGGCGTTCCCGCCGGGACCAATTTCAGGCAACTATAAATCGCCCGCTCACACAATTCCCCAAAGCTCCAACCCATTTGAGCCGCGGCCTTGGGAACCAAACTGTGATCAGTCAGGCCGGGAATCGTGTTGATCTCCAACACCCAAGGTTGACGTTCTTGGTCGAGCATAATATCGACCCGCGCCAATCCCCGTGTCCCCAATGCCCGACACGCATTTTGAGCAACCTGTTCGATCCGCCGCACGACATCGCTGCTCACGTTGTAATCGAATCGGTAGCCAGTGCCGTCATCATGGTATTTGGCCTCGAAATCAAAGAATTGGCGATCGGTGCTGATTTGAATGGGGGGCAGAATCAAATCATCCAGCATTCCCACTGTCCATTCACTGCCGACGATGGCTTTTTCCAGGATGCCGAAGGAATCCAAGGCGAAACATTTGGGGATCGCCGCCAGCAATTCTTGAGCATTCTGCACGATGCTCACCCCCAGGCTCGAACCTTGCGTGTCGGGCTTCACAACGACCGCCGAACCAAAGCCCTTCGCATGCGCCAGGATCCGTTCTGACGAATCCGATTCATGAATCAAAACATAAGGGGGTGTCGGCACGCCGTGCTGAGTAATCCGCTCCTTGGTGGCCGACTTGCTGATGCCAATGCGTGAGGCCTCGGAATCGCTGCCGGTATAAGGCACACCCAAGCCTTCAAGAATGCTCTGCACATGGCCATCTTCGCCGAACTTGCCATGCAGGGCCAAAAACGCCACGTCGATGGCACTCCAGTCGTGGTGCTGGAGATCGACAAATTTCGGATCAATATCGACAACCTGATGGCCCCGTTCTCGCAACGCCTGCGAAACGCAGCGACCGCTGGCCAGGCTGATTTCGCGCTCAGCCGAGTCACCACCAAACAGAACGGCGACCTTCCAGGGTCCCGAACGGCGGAATTCGACGTGCGCGGGGGGAATAGAGTAAGTTGCCACGGCGTGCCTCCTTGCATCCGGGTCGTCGACAAAAAGTCGAACAACGTAACCCGACTCTCTGAGTCGGGCGAAATCTTATTTTTTCGAACTGCGGTAACCTACCACACTTCGATTTCCAACTCCAGATCGACTCCGAACTGCTCAGCCACCTTGGACCGCGCCAGATCGATCAACCGCTGCACGTCGGCCGAGGACGCCCCGGGGTGCGAAACGATGAAATTCGCGTGGCGATCGCTGATTTCGGCGTTGCCAATCCGCGTTCCTCGCAGGCCGGCCTGATCGATCAATAAGCCGGCACTCATGCCACGCGGATTCTTGAACACGCAGCCCGCCGACTGAAAGCTGTAAGGTTGCGTTGCCTTCTTCGAAATCCACAGCTTCCGCATGTGGCGAGTAATCTCATCGGGATCGTCAGACTGCAGGCGGAAGGTGGCTTCCAGGATAATCAAATCGTCCAAGCTGCTTTCCCGGTACCCGAAGGTCAACTCGTCCTTGGTCCGCGTCACCACGTCGCCGGTCATGGTCAAAGCCGTCACACTCTCCACGAATTGGCCGATATCACCTATCCGCCCGCCGGCATTCCCGTGCAAGGCACCGCCAACCGTCCCCGGAATTCCCACGAGTGTTTCCATGCCGGCAAGACCCGCATTCACGGTGTGCGAGATGACCGTGGTCAGCATCGCGCCCGCTCCAGCGCGGACCAGATCGCCCTGGACTTCCACTTTGGCGAACGGTTCGCCGTAAATTCGCAATACGACGCCACCCACCCCCGCATCCCGGACCAGCAGATTGGATCCGCCGCCGAGTAATTTCAGGGGCGCCTCGACTTGATCGCTCGTCTTAACGACCTGGGTCAATTCTTCGGGCGTGCGGGGTTGAATGAGGAACTGGGCTGGCCCACCGATTTTCATCCAGGTGTAGGGGGCCAGGGGTTCGTCACGGCGCGTGATTTCGCTGAAGTCGGCAAGTGAGGTCATAGTGAATCCGGTCAATGTCTCCTGCCCCGAGCGTTAGCAGCACATCCCGGGGGCGGAGCGTATCGTCCAAACTTGCCCGAGTCTGGTCAAGGCTACCACTGTAGCGAGCCACAACTCCCTGCTCCGCAATCAGCTCCGCCAAACGGGCAGAAACTTCAAGCAGCTCTTTCTGGTAGATTTCCCGGGCTCCATACACCGGCACGATGAACACTTCGTCCGCCGCTGCAAAACTGGTCGCAAAATCGCCCAGCAGGCCCACCGTCCGCGAAACCTGGTGCGGCTGGAACACGCACACCAGACGCCGCTCGCCAAATTCCTCGCGCGCCGTCTGCAAAGTGGCCCGAATCGCCGTCGGATGATGAGCGTAGTCATCCACCACAGTGACCTCATTGATGTCACCCAGCACCTCAAACCGCCGCCGAATCCCGCGAAACCGCTCCAATCCGTCCGCAATCTGGGCGGGACCAGCCCCCGCACGATAGCACAAGGAGGCCGCTGCCAAGGCATTTAACACATGATGCCGGCCGGGAATCCGCAACTCCACGCGACAAAACTCCTGGCCGCGATACACAATCCGAAAGCGATGTCCGAGCGGGATTTTTTCGACATCGGCGGCCTGCCAGTCTGCCCCCAGGTCGAATGAAAACGTCTCCACCTGAGCCGCCACCTCGCGACACGCCACCTGGCT
>JAQGHS010000472.1 GCA_028291605.1 Planctomycetaceae bacterium
GCCCCCTACTGTGGTGAAGTGATCAATGAAAGTTTATGGATTATCACCAAGATTGCCGGACATGTCCACCGGCTCAAGCGATCAACTGATCAAAGCACAAATGCGTGGCAAGACAATTACGGCGGGCTGTGCGTATTCGCACGTCAGCGGTATAGATTCGAAGGCTTAAGTCATGTTATTGCGTGTGATGTTGTTCGAGAGGGGTCACCTGGGGCGGACCTTCGCTGTCGTTGGTATAGATGTTGCTCATCACCGTCCGACTGGTGCCTTTGCCTCAAAACCCAGCAGAGAACCAGACATGTAAACAAATCAGCATGAGTGTTGCGTCAGGACGATTCCTGCACCCGGCAATAATTGCTTTGTGCGGAATGTACCGCAGTTTGAGAAAAAATAGCCCGATCGGAAGATTTTTCGGGAACAAGGTTGGGCTTTAGGTGATACTGGATGCTTGAATTTCATTGAGTCGCACGAGCGGCTCTGAAATCGGATCTTTCCAGCGGACGGAGCTGCGAGCTACCGACAATCTTTGGGAACATTCGCAATGGAAACGGACAACGCGCCCCTCACCTCGGACTTCCTGACGGAAGTTGCCGATCAGATGGATGCCACTGCCGATCAACTGGATTGCTGTGCGAACGGGCAGACCAACGGACAAGTTGTTGCCGCGTCAGTAGCCAGTGGGGGAATCTGGCCGATCAAATTTGCGGAGAAGTTGGTCTACACGACCAGCTATACGCTCTCGTTCGGGGTGTGTTTCCCCGTCTTTCTCGTCTGTCACTACATACCGAAAAACAATCCTGTCGTCCGTGGGTTGATCGCGGGCGGCGAGGGCGCGTCGGCCAAGGCCGATGCCTGGTTGACGCGGTCGATCGTTGCCAACCCGGCGGCCACCGAGTCACCGGAAGATGTGCTGGTCGCCGAAGCCGGCGCCGGCGCATTGGCTCCGGCCTAGGAGTGCCGCATTCAGCGGTGCGCGGTCGCGGCGGACGTCGACAGCTATTTCGCTGATCGAGGTGCTTGGCACACGCCTGAACCTAATTTGGCAGGTCGATACTGGCAGGTCGATACTGGCGGGTCAGTGGCAGTGGCAGTGGCAGTGGTCGTGGGATGAGTAGCGCACGTCACATCCGGATGATCGCAAATCGTGGTTGGTCAGGCGCGAGTATGTCGCCACAAGTCGCACCGCGAGTTGCAGTGACACGGAACCAAGTTTTAAGGCTTTATCATGAATGATGTCGCCATTACCTGTCCTGGAGCGGGTCGACTGCTGATCCAAAGCCGAACTTTGTTTGGCGACCTGAAACATTCTACGACGACTGCCTTCGTGGCCTGCATTCTGGATGCTGATCCCCGGGCGCAAGTTTCCGTGTTACTGGGAACCACAGCAGACGCCCCGCATGTTGCGGAGATACGGCACTCCGGGACGTCGGCTGTTGCCTTCCTGCGTGCGGTTTCCAGCCGTTTGCGGATGTTGAACGCACCCGACACCATCCCCGTTGCGATATCACGCGTGAATTCAAAGCCGGCGCTCCATGCGACCGGACGTACCGGGGGCAATAACGGATCAGACGGGCCGACTGCGGCCGTCCTCCCCAGGCCGAAACACGAGTCTTCAAAACAAGGTACGAATGGTAATGGGGGGCATGGTCAGAATGTCGCGAACCGATTGCCCCTCTTGCGTGAACCGGACTTCGAGACATTGCTGCCCAACCACGGATCCACGTTGTCTCCGCCGCTGAGTCGCTCCGCCGGCCCGGCATTGAAATTGGCTCAGGTCGAGCGTCAGCCGTGGCAGATGCTGAAGGAAGTTCCCGGCCGGATGAAGCTCAAGCATCCGTTTCTGCATCGGCGGAAAAGTGTCTGCCAGGCAATTGAACGCGAATTGATGAGCGTCCTGGGAATCGACTCATATAAGACTCATCCCGGCAAAGGAACGCTGGTGTTGAAATACAACACGCGCGCCTTGCGCCGTGACCAGGTACTGACAATCATTGACCGGGCTCTCGCGAAAACCGAGATCCCGCCGAAGTTGGACCCGCTCGACCTGGATTTTCCGCTAGCCGTCACGTCGGTACCGTTGGCGGCCCTGGCTCAGTTCATGTATCCCGTGTTGCTGCCGGTGGCCGGGGCACTCTTCTTGTTTACATCGATTACGACGTTCAAAAGTGCTTATCACGTCGCGGTCCATGAACGGCGTTTGGGTGTTGATATTCTGGATGCGATCGTGGTGACGGGATGTGTGGTCACCGGGCAGATTTTCGCGGGGTCCGTTCTCTGCTTGTGTTTGAGTTTTGGACGGGTGCTGGTGGCAAAGACCCAGGATGATTCGAAACGCCTGCTGATCCAGGCCTTCGGTAAACAGTCGCAATTCGTCAAGCTGTGGAAAGACGGTCAAGAAGTCGAGATTTCGTTGGAAGACTTGCGTCTGGGCGATGTGATCGTGGTGCATACAGGTGAATCAGTGCCTGTCGACGGTATCGTCAAGGAAGGCCTGGCGATGGTCGACCAGCATGCTCTGACGGGAGAATCCACTCCCGCCGAAAAGGCTGCCGGTGACCGAGTGTTCGCCAGTACGCTAACAGTGGCTGGTAAAGTGTTCGTCGAAGTGGAGAAAGCGGGGACCGACACGGCATCTGCCAAGATTGCCCAGATCCTGAATGATTCGGCTGGTTACAAGCTGGGGAGTCAGCACAAGGGCGAACAGATGGCCGATCGGGCGGTCGTCCCCACGTTGGCTTTGTCTGCGTTGGGGTTGGCGACACTGGGACCGCAAGGGGCCGTGGCGGTCTTGAACAGCGACTTTGGCACTGGGATCCGTATGGCGGCCCCGCTGGCGATGTTGACGTCTCTCGCGCTGTGCGCCAGCAAGGGAATTCTGGTGAAGGACGGGCGTGCTCTGGAACTGATGCAGGACATCGATACCGTGTTGTTCGATAAGACCGGCACGTTGACTCGAGAGCGACCTGAGGTCGGACACGTCGTCAGTTATGGCCCGCACGACCGCAAGCGGTTGCTGCAATTGGTCGCCTCGGCCGAACAACGGTTCTCGCATCCCATCGCGAAGGCCATTCTGGACGAATTCGAGACCACCGGGTTGTCGCTCTTACCGATTGACGATTCAAAGTATGAGGTTGGTTACGGCATCGACGCCCTGATCGACGGGCACAAGGTGATGGTGGGCAGCCTGCGTTATCTGAAGATGGAGGGGATTGCAGTTCCCGCAGAGGTAGAAGAAGTTGTCAAGGCGGCCCATGCCGAGGGGCATACGCTGGTGATGGCGGCTCTGGACCGGGAATTCGCCGGGGTGATTGAATTGCGGGCTTCGCAGCGGCCCGAGGTCGTCGAGATCATCAAGGGACTGCGGGCGCGGGGCATCAAGCACATTGCCATCATTTCCGGAGACCACGAAGGCCCCACCCGGAAGCTCGCCGAAAGTCTGCAGATGGACGAATATTTTGCCGGGGTGCTGCCTGGTGATAAGGCCGATTATGTCGAGCGTCTGCAGAAGCAGGGACGCAAGGTTTGCTTTGTGGGCGACGGCATCAATGATTCGATTGCTCTCAAGAAGGCGAATGTTTCAATTTCGCTGCGGGGTGCGTCGTCCATTGCGACCGATACCGCCCAAATCGTGTTTATGGAAGAGAGCCTGCATCGTCTCTGCGAACTGCGCGATATCGCCCGGGACCTCGATCGCAATGTTCGCCGCAGTTGGTACATGATCGTCGCCCCGAACGCCTTCTGCATCCTCGGAGCGTTCACGATGGGTTTTGGCATTATGGCGTCGGTGCTGACCAACAACGTGGCAGCCATGGGGGCTCTCGCCAATGGCATGTTGCCGCTGTATCGGATGTTGAATGAGCAGGCGAAGAAAGAGGCCCAACAGGAACTGACTCTGGCGCTGAGTCAATTCCTCGGCGGCGAAGCTGACTCTGAATCTGAATCATCTGAAACTGCCGCCGTAGTAGAGCCGCAGGAAATCAACGCCTAAGACGAACAACCCGGATTGAGAATCACTATGGCCGATGCGCCTGCTACTCCACCCCTGGAATCCAACCCGCCACAGCGCGTGCTGGACGTGTTTTACATTCGCGCTGGCTGGCAAACGGCAGTGAGCAAAGCCATTGAAGATAACTTGCCCGCCGTCGCCTCGCTGCTGCGCGATCATCGGTTCTACGTGCTGAACGAAGATCAGACGCATGACTACTTGAAGCTGCGTTACGGTATGGTTTCAGCGGTCCCCATCATGGTGGTGCTCGATCGTGCTGCAGCCAAACGGAATCTGCAGACTGGATTTGGTTTTCGCCTCTGTTTTGGAGTCGTCAGAAACCCCGAAACGGCCGTGGCCTTGCTGAAATGGGGCGTGCAAATGGCGTTGATGTCGCGCGCCGAATTGATGACCAAGGCGGTGCGGGAAAGCGGCCATCGCCAAACATTTGAGGGGCTGATCGATCTGATCGGCGAGGGCACGGCAAATCTCGTCGAGTTTGGGGCCGTTTGACGAATGACGTCGGGTTCTGATTTGAAGTTCTACCGGGAGCAGAAACATGAATGAATCGTTTAGCACGGCGCTGTTTGGTCTCGTGGCCGTGGTCGCTGTGACGTACCTCGGTTTCAAGGTTCGCCAGGACCGCCAACGGCTGCGAAAGATCATCGGAATCATCGATCCAGAACATTCTTTCGACATGGCTTACTTGTGCAGCCTGGCGGATAGCGGCTTGCTGTCATCGTACGAACCCGCGGCAGCACCGTCGGCTTGATCCCGGTGACAATTGAACTCACAAAAAATCTGAGTCTGGGCACCGCGTCTCGAAGTCTGCCGCATCCCGTTAGGATGAAAACATGGAATAATGGCGAATGGCGGCCTCTGACGCATGCTAGAATTCTTACGACTTCTTCTACAAAAAATGTTCCTGAGATCGTCCGACAGTGATGATTGGCCACCGACCCCCACTTGGGAAAAGCTAAGGCTAAAATGACCGCTAATTGCACCGAAACCGAAAGTAACGGAATCCCCGATTCAGTTGAGTCGGGCGCGGCCTGTGATCCTGCGGAGTGTCCCGGTGCCTGTTCGGCCAACAGTGCTGAAACGCCGGAGCAGGAAGAGGAGCATTACATTGAAATGTTGGGAAAGCTGCCGCCCGAGATTGGTACGATGTTAATGGCTGTAGGGATCGCAGGAATTCTTCTGCCCGGACCGGTTGGCACACCGATGCTGATTGCCGGAGCGTTGGTGATCTGGCCGAAAACCTTCAGTCCTCTGGAACGGTCTTTTGCCAAGTGGTGTCCTGGGATTCATCACGAGGGGGTCACTCAGATCAAGCGTTTTATCAGCGACCTGAATCGTCGCTTTCCGGAGAATGGATAAGGAGCAGCGAGGTATTGGTGCCTCTCATACGCTGGATTCGTAATCGTTGACTTAGAATCATGTGATACCCTGTTATCAAGAGAGATAAGCGATGAGCACAGAGACTGCTGGTATGGCGACGACGACCTGGGGGCAAATCAGCTCTGCCATGTCGCGGGGAATTTTCAATCTGGCGTATGGGGTGGGTTTCGGCGTGACGTTTCCCGTCGTGTTCGTGGCCAAAATCATTCCTCAGGAAAACTGCATTGTCTGGGGCTTGATTGACGGAGCCCAGATTGCCTATGAAACAGCCAATCGCGACCAGAAAAAGTCGTGATGGTCGTGTGTTGCGAATAGCGCGTAACAAAGTAAAGGCCGACGCATGAAGATCTCCTCGTTCAGTTCCAAACTCGTGCTGGAATTCGACGGTAGTTCCCCCGAAGTCTCGGAATACCGTGTCCGGATCCTGGCGACGATCTTGTCGGGAGTCGCGGATGTTTCGTCGGTGCAATTGACCTGGTATGCCACGCCAAAGATCATTGCCACGCACAGCGCACGAAATGTGGCGGGCTTTTTGCGGCAGGTTGCCGAGGCATTCCGCTCGCCGCAAATCGATTTGACGGCCATTCCCGCTACGCCACTGCCTGAGATACCGATTATGAACATCTTCGGTCCAGGGGGCGTCATGCTGGAACACCGCCTCGAACTGCTGGCGGAATCGCTGGCGGTGACCTTGAATCGCATCGTGCGGCAGGTCTTCTTCGGCGGGCTGGCCTGCGGTTCGTTTTTTATGGCCTGGGTGGGTGTACTCGTGCCGGGGATCCCAACGATTCCGTTTGTCATCCTGACCGTGTATTTCGCCGAAAAGGCATCGCCCACGTTGCGTGGATACTTCCTGAGGTCGCCGTTGCTGGGGCCCGCCATGCGAGATTGGCATGAACATCGGGCGATCCGCCGCAGTTCTCAGTTGCAGGCACTCGCATTTACAGGTTTGCTGGTAGTGATCAGCCTGGCTATCGCCACCCCGTCGACCGGTTTGTATATCGGCATTGCCATCATGAGTTCGCTGGGCGTGTATTTGATTCTCAGCCTGCCCGTCATTGACCGCATTACCGACGAGACCGCTCGTAACGAATCCGCGATCGAGGACAGTCGCGCGATGACTCTGCCGATGCGGTTCGCGGGTGCATAATTAGACTAATTTCCGGGTGACTCAATTATTTCCGGTAGGTTGTCGACTTGGACATGGGACCTTGCCCATTCGACAATTCTTCACTCCGTGAGATGATGCCGTGTCATTGAAATGGCTCTTAATATTTGTGCCGATCTCGGTCGGAATGGCATTCGCCCATGCCGATCCGACTTGGGTCTTCCTGGCATCATGCCTGGCAATCGTACCGCTCGCCGACATGCTGGCGAAGGCGACCGAGGAGTTGGCCGAATTGCTGGGGCCCTCAATCGGAGGCGTGTTGAGCGCGACATTGGGGAACGGCCCGGAACTGATTGTGTGTGGCTTCGCACTGAGCAAGGGGCTGACTGGCGTCGTCAAATCTGCGATCATCGGTACCGTCTTGATGAATGTCTTGTTGTTGCCTGGTTTGGCGATGTTCTTTGGCGGTTTAAAAAGGACAAACCAGAAGTTCAACAAGACAACCGCCGGGATGTCGGCTGCGTTATTGACATTGGCCTCCATTGGATTGGTGGTCCCAGCAATTCTTAAACTTTCGAGCCCCGCAGCTCAGAACGAATTGAGTCTGGAGATCTCCACGATTCTCTTCGTGTTGTATCTGCTCAGCCTGCTCTTCACGATGAAGACGCACAAGCAGTTGTTTACGGTCGCTGATCCTGAATCGCACCATCATGAGGCCGGTGAAAAGCGCAGCATCTGGCCGGGACTGATGCAGTTGACCGGCATCGCGGTCGTGCTGGCGGTGGTCAGTGAAGTGATGACCGACGCACTTGATCCCGCGCTGGCCTCGCTGCACTTCTCAGAGACTTTCGCCGGGATCATCGTACTGGGTTCACTGGGCAACGTGGCCCAACTGATCGGTGCGATCCGCTTTGGCCGGGCCGACAAGATGGACCTGGCGATGAGCAGCACGATCGGCGCGGCGACACAGGCCTCTCTGGCGATGGCACCGTTGCTGGTCTTCGCAGGTCAGATATTCGGGGCACCGATGGATTTGCTGTTCTCATCCTTCGAGGTGCTGTCCATCACGCTCTCCGTATTCGTTGTCGGACAGTTGATCCGTGACGGAGAATCAAACTGGTTTGAAGGCGCGATGCTGGTTGGGGTGTATGGAATTTTTGCGCTCGGCTTCTATTTCTATGTCCCCTAAGTCGCGGGATTGTGCGTGCTGAGGAACGTCGAGTATTTCCGAGCGTTACCGCACAGGTGAGCCCAAACCGCTCTGCGGGTAATCGCCACCGATCAAATGATTTGCCAGAGCACGACGCCGGTCGTGACGGCGATTCCCGCGACGATCAATGCAACGATTGCGCCGATGATGACCGTTCTCCGTGAAGGCGGAGCCCCCAGGATCTGGCTGAAGAATTCATCGGGCGAGATGATTCGGCCTGTCCGATCGGTCAACCTGATTCCCGTGCTCTCGATGTAGTGCAGAATACGCTGCCGAATCGTGCGTTCTTCTTGTAATTTGCGGGTTTCATAGCCCGTCGCCATGCCGATCACAAAACTCATTTTGCGTTCCTTTTCGTAGGCTGCTTAGGCCCGTCACAGCGTTTTGTCGTCGCCGGAAAGCCGCCCGCGCCCTTGCTGTCGATAGATGTCTCCGGGAGTCTCGCGCATCGACGAAACACGTTGGATAACTGCCTATGCAAGAACCATTCCAGACGCGGAACCCGCGAGCCGGCGGCATGCAAACATCCGGACGGAGCAGCGTTGAGGTCCAGCCTGCGTCACTCGAATCTCAGGTGCATGACCGATTCGCCGGAGTCGCGCAATTCGGTCAACGAATTGATGCCGATTTCAAGATGGAGCTTCGCGTATTTTTCAGTTACCGATTTATCACTGCGAGATGTTTTCACTCCATCAGGCGCCATGGGACTATCTGAAACAAGCAGCAACGCGCCCTTGGCAATGTGATTGACGAAGCCGACGACAAATATGGTTGCCGTCTCCATGTCGATTCCCATGATCCGGTTGGCCTGCAAGTATTCCTTGAACTTCTCGTCGTGCTCCCAGACGCGGCGGTTCGTCGTATAGATTGTCCCCGTCCAGTAGTCGAGACCGTGCTTCACGATTGTCGCCGACACGGCTTTCTGTAGCCGGAACGAGGGCAAGGCGGGAATTTCGGGCGGTAGGTAATCGTTGCTGGTTCCTTCGCCACGAATGGCGGCGATCGGCAGAATGAAGTCGCCGACCTTGGTCTTTTTTAATCCACCGCACTTGCCGAGGAACAGGACGGCTTTCGGTGCAATCGCGGACAGCAGGTCCATGACGGTCGCCGCCATCGCGCTGCCCATGCCGAAGTTCAAAATGGTGATGCCGTCTGCCGTGGCCGACTGCATGGGCAAATTGCGTCCGACGACTTCCACCCCAAACTGCTCCGCGAATAGCTCAACATAGTGTGCAAAGTTCGTGAGGAGGATGTATTGCCCGAAACCTTCCAGAGGCCGCCCGGTGTACCTGGGCAGCCAGTCCTTCACGATTTCGGCTTTCGTTTTCACGTCAGCTCCTTCTGCCCCACGTCTGCGAAAATCTCAACTCGTTATTGGATCTCATCAGCCGCAGGGCGCTAGCCCCCGGTTCGAAATGCAAACCATGTCGCGACTCAAATCGAACCGGACGTTAGGGCGTGGCTGATGAATCAAAAACTCACTGAGAACTGCGAACAAAACGTCCAGTTGATCATGAAGAGTGTGAACCACGAATCGCACAAATGACACGAATCAGAAATTCTGAAAGTTGCCTGTAAACGAACGGCGATCTGTCTTCACAATTCGTGTCATTCGAGTTATTCGTGGTAAAAACACCTTCACTCACTCAATAGATGACAAGTGACGGGTCTCAGGTTTTGATAGGCGTTCTAAATCAGGGAGGCAGATTTCACCACGGAGACACGGAGAACACGGAGAGCTGATTTGAGATTTCTCCGTGTCTCCGTGGTGAAATCTGATGTCGATTGATTCGTCAGACACCGCCTAGCGCATTTCGGGTGATCCGAGACCGTTATCTTTTCTGAAACAGGTCGGACAATACGAAATTCTCAATCACGGTACGCAGACGATAATCGTCTTTCTTGCTCGCCTGGGCGATCGACCTGATTTGGGCCGCATCGTCGACGGTCATCACCCGTCGCAGGGCGTACGTCGCGAGTTGTTCGACGAAGGCTTCGGCGAAGCGGTCGACGTCCTGAACGAGTAGTTGCTTGAATTCTTCAGGGTTCTGGAAGGCTCGCCCGTCCGCTAATGCTCCACTGGAATTGACGGGTGGGTTGGCCCCCTGCCCTCCGGCCACACGCTCTTCCGTGCGCCAACGGCCGATGGCATCGAAGTTGTCGAAGGCAAAACCGAGCGGATCGATCTTGCGATGGCACGAAGCGCAAGTGGCGTGCGTGGCGTGGGCAGCCAACTGCATGCGTACGGTGGCCTTGGGTTGAGTGACGGGCGTGGGTTCGAGCGGCTCCACATTGGGGGGCGGCGGTGGTGGCGTCTTCCCAAAGACCGCTTCGGAAACCCAGACGCCGCGATGTACTGGTCGATGCCGCGTTCCGTCTGAAGTAAGCATCAGGATCGAAGCCTGAGTCAACAGCCCCCCACGATGATCTTCAGGACGCAGCGTGATCCTCTGGAAGCCAGATTTCGGGAGTGGCGGCATCTGATAATGTAGCGCCAGTCGCGGATTCATCAGCGTCCAGTCGGAACTGAGGAATTCTCGCAGCGGCAAGTTGTTCTTAAACACCTCTGCGAAGTAGCCGGTGGTCTCGAGGATCATGCTCTTTCCGAGCCACAGGTCGTAGTCAGGATAGAGCGCGGCATCGGGCGGGAACATCCCGACCTTGTGCAGTTGCAGCCACTGCTGCGGGAAGGACTCGGTGAAGCGACTAATCTTGGCGTCGCCCAGCATCCGTGTCAGTTGAGCCCGCAGCACTTCGGGTTGATGCAATGTCCCCGCTTGCGCGACGGCGAAGAGCTGGTCATCGGGCATTGAACTCCACAGGAAGTAGGACAAGCGCGAGGCAATTTCCCAGTCATTGACCTTATCGCGTCGCGCTGCGGCTGAGCCCTCTTCGAGATAATAGAAATTCTTGGACGTGAGCACACCGAGCATGGCGGCCCGATAAGCCGAGCGGAAGTTCTCGCCGGCCGCCATTTCGGCCGCCATCAGCTTCATGTACCGATCGACCTCATTGTCGATTGCCGGTCGACGCCAGGCGCGCGTGGCAAATCGTTGCAGGCAGACGCGGGCTTCGGCCAGATCGCCATCCTTCACCGGGGTCAGTCCTTCGCGTTTCTGGATATCAGCAGCGGGCAGGATTGGTCCTTCGTATTCCACCCAGTCGACGATCAGCAGCGGAAAGATCGACTTGCCTTCGTCATCGAATAGCTTATAACCCGTCGGCCGGCTGGGGCGGGTGGTCTTCGTGTTGACGAACGTGAAGTTCGTGTTGCTGAGGGTGTGGCCATCGGACAGCATGCCGGGGGACTCGTTCATGATGGTGAAGCTGCCTTCCGGCAGGAACGTTTCAATTTCGACGATCGTCGGCTGGTCTTCCGCAGCCACCACGTCCTGACCGACGACGGTCAGTTTCAATCCTTGGTGCCACAGGGAAAGATGCGGTTCGCGACCTTTGAATGACGGCAGGCCGCTCAGTTGAATTCGAATGCGATAGAGCCCCGGAGCAGTCGTGCTGAAGACATCGCGGCTGGACCCGGGAAACAACAGCCAACGCACCGGACCGGTCAATCCTTGATCCTTCAGCGATTGCTCCTGTCCCTCATTCGCTGCGCGCCGACCTTTCAGCAGGGCTGGCTGCTGATCGGGAAAGGCTCGTGAGAGCACGGTTTCGGCAGCACGGAAATAGCGGTCCACATGCGACGGCGAAAGCGACAGCATCGAGCCAATCCGGTTAAAACCGTGCCAGCGCGGATCCTCATTGAAGGCACCCGGCAGGTTCACATCGAAGTAGACACCCAGCAGGTCATACACCGTGTGACCATATTCTTCGCGGCTGAGCCGGTAATGCGCGACAGGACCGCGCTTGGCCATCCGCGCCGCTTCGCCCTCTTTGATCCGGGTCGAGATCAAATCAACGACCTGACCCAATTCTTCGGGCTTGGGCTGAGGCTCTTTCTTCGGCGGCATCTCGCCGGAATTCATGCGGAAGACGACCTCGTCCCAGCGCTGAGCGATCGAGTGATCTGCGAAGTCGCGTGGCAGGGTATCCAGCCGGAACTTGCCTTCCTGTTTGTTAGCATCATGACAACGCAGGCAGTAGGTTTTAAAGAACGGTTGCAGTGCGGCGTCAATTGCCGCAGGTTCCTGAGCGTGCGCTGCCGAACCCAAACAGACGAGCGTCAGTACGATTGGTGCGATCAGATATTTGGTCATATTCAATATCAGCCTGAGCGAGCTAATGAAAAACTGCAGATGAATTCGTAGCCACGTTCGTCAGAACGTGGGCTGTGCGACATATCCCCCCACGCTCGGGCGAGCGTGGCTACTGCACTATGGCAGCAACAATGTCGCCGATCGCTTTTGCTCTTCCAGCGACTTCAGTCGCTCCTCCGGGGGCATCGACACGAATATCCAGTCGTGACACTTCACTCGCACGACCCGGCCCGGCCGGTAGCCTTCTAATAATTCCGTGAACTTGAGACGGATTTGAATGCCACTGCTGCCCGGTGGTGGGTTCGCGGTTTCTTTCCATTCGAGGACATCCCCAATCTTTTTGTCGGCTCGATGAAACCACGTGCGAAGCGTCTTGTCGGAACTGGCGACTCCGAATCCCTTCTCTTGCGTGGCTTTGAGTTCGGCATACAGCGAAGGGTCCATTCCGCCGAAGAGTGTGAGCGTCACGATGCCGCCGCCGAAGTCAAAATGCTCAACTTGATCGATCTGGCCGGGGACCCAACGCTGCTTCTGAAACCGGACATGACGGCGGCGCTGCAGTTCGGTGGCGAACTTCCGACTGGGCTCGTCGAGCCAGATATCCGAGACGGTAAATTCCAGGTCCCGCCAGCCTTGCGCCCAGGCGAGATTCAATTGAACAATCTGGTCAGGGACGATCGCGTCTAAATCAGCGAGCCCGCGTGCTTTCCAGACTCGCGCGACAGGATCGATGTCGAACGTATATGGCTTGTT
Source organism: Planctomycetaceae bacterium (assembly GCA_028291605.1). Taxonomy (GTDB): domain Bacteria; phylum Planctomycetota; class Planctomycetia; order Planctomycetales; family Planctomycetaceae; genus JAKFVC01. The sequence continues at coordinate 12,672 of JAQGHS010000472.1, forward strand.
GATTCCATCCTTGGCGAGTTCACCCGTGGGCACGACGTTGAGCTTGCCACGGGTGGTGTCGAGCGAAACCACCTTCCAGGCCTGCCCACGCTTCTGGTAGAAGCTGAAGTCATCTTCCAGCGAGACCGCATGATTCTGCTTGATGTCGAACCGCATCTGATCCTTGGGGAGTGGCGGAATGGTTGCCTCTTCTCCAACCGGCGGGAGATAGAAATAACCATGCACGTGCGTGCCAAGCGGAATGTCCCGCAACTCAGCCGGAGCGCCGTTGTAGGAGAGCATCCCACAGGGCAGCATCGCAAAATAATGCAGCGGCCCCACGAAATAGCGTTCGCCCGTTCCGTCCCCGTCAATTCTCAGCGCTCCGCGGCGATTGATCGGATCAATCATCACGAGCTCACCCGACAGGTAAGTCCCGGACCCCGCCGGAGGAAACTCGCCGGGTTTAAGAATGAGGTCCTTTCCGTCAGCCGCAAATGTGGAGCTGGCGACCAAAGTGAGACAGAGACAAGATAGCAAACGCAGAGAAACGTAAATCATGAGAGAAACTCATCAGCCGCAGGGCGCTAGCCCCCGGTTCGAATGTCCTGTCGGGCGGGATGGAGCTAGTCAAGTTGCGTATCAACAACAACCGGCGGGCAGCAGTATCGTTTAGTCATTGGGATTTGGTCATTCATTCGTCATTCGGATTTCGACATTCGTCATTTAAATCCGGCCCCCTGCAATCATGCAGAACCGGACGCTAACGCGTGCCGGCTGATTCGCGACAACGCGCCCGATCGCTATTGCACTTCCGAAACCGTCGTCAGGCTGTCGCCAAACTTGTCAGTGGCCACGCCCATCTTCTGAGCCATCGTCAGCAATAAGTTACTCAGAAGAGCCTTGCTGTTGACCGGGTTGAAGTAGATGCCAGGGTGTTTGTCATAACCCTGGAAATCGCGCGTAGTGTTGAAGTCGACGTGCCGGCCATGCTTCAGGCCCAGCTTGGTGCCGCCGGCAAGAACGATCGGCAGACTGGCATTACCGTGGCTATGGCCGTAAGCCATTCCGCTGCCGTAGAGCGCCATGGTGGTTTCAATGAGCGGCCCGTTGGCATCCTTGACTTCGCTCAAGCGGTCCAGGAAATAACTGAATTGCTTGAAGTTGAAGGCGTCGCTCTGGGCGAGTTCCGCCATGCGTTCCGGATTGCCATTATGGTGCGAGAGCGAATGGCGATCCTGTTTCACGCCAATCTCGGGAATCGCCGGCCCCAGTCCCTCTTCGCCCGTATTGAAGGTGGCGACACGCGTCATGTCAGTCTGGAACGCGAGCACGATCAAGTCGTACATCGTCCGCAGATAGTCGCCGAGTTTCTCGAGAGCGATGTCGCGATTCAGACGCGACTGGACGTCGGCGTCGATCTTCGGACGCGGCGTGTCGAGCCATTTGTCCGAGCGTTCGGTGCGGACTTCGACTTCGCGTACGGCAGTGAGATACTGTTCCAGCCGCCCGCGGTCGCCCTGACCGAGTTGACCGCCGAGGGTATTCGCTTCCTCAAGAATCGCATCCAGAATGCTGCCGCGACGCTTTAGTCCGCGACGTTGTTTGGGGATGCCCTCTTTGGGATCTTCAAACAGTTCACGGAACACGACACCGGGATTCGACTGCGCCGGCAATTGAATTCCATCGGCGTTCCACGAGAGACTGCCTCCCTGGTTGCTCAGTTCCAACGATGAGAACCGGGTTTCTGGTGCCGTGATCTGAGCCATGAGTTGATCGACCGAGATCGTGTTCCGTTCCGACGGTCCGATCTTACCGGCCGTCAGCCAGATGCTGCGGCAGTTGTGATGATTGCCGAGGCCATGCGGGTGATGCAGTCCGCTGATCGGCGTGATGATCTGGCGGTGCTTTTCCAGAGACTCCAGCGGCTGTGATAGCTTGTAGTCCGCCCCGGCCTGCGTCATTTGGTAGGCCAGTGTATTCACACCATTGGGCAGGTAGGTGAAGACGCTGCGTTTGGGTCGAGCAGAATTCTCGGCCGCACGCAACGGCGTCATGCAATCGAGCAAGGGCAAGGCCAGCGAGACGCCGAGCCCTTTAAGGGCATGTCGGCGATTGATTAGCCAGTTCTGAGCGAGGAAGTTGGCCATGGTCGTTTCCTGGTGGGGCGGGTGTAAAAATGGGACCGCAGGCGGTGCCGATTATTATACCCGATGATCCGACTCAGGTCGCTATGAAGCCTGCAAAATCATAGTAAGGTGAGCCCCGTCCCGTGAGAGTATTGGGATCCACACAAGTGACGAACTCAAGGATAAGACTGGAAATATGATAGAAAACTGCTCCCCTCGCCCTGGTACTCCGGGGAGACGGGCCGGGGGTGAGGGGGCACGATCAACCAGCGACGTACAGTCCAGGATTTCCAGGAAAACAAAGGCCTTTGAGCAGACAATCGAATGACGCTCGAAGCGCCCCTCACCCCCAACCCCTCTCCCCGGAGTACCAGGGCGAGGGGAGCCGCTTTTCCCTATTATTGCAGCGTTTGCCCCGATTCCTTTACTTGACCTCAACAGTCACCTTGTTGATCTTGCCGGTGAACTTGTTGTCGCCCTCTTTGTAATCGGCAGTGACGTTGGTCTCGCCGTCCTGGCCGACGTCGGCACCTTCATCAGCCGAGAAAAAGTTCCATTGAGTGCGCTCGATCCTCCCTTCGGCGACCTTCTTGCCATTGACGAGAAGGGTGCTCGTGCCCCCCTTACCCAGGCCGCCGCCATCGTACTTAAACTCGTAGCGGATGGTGGCCTTGCCCGCCGGCAAAGCTGCGGGGGCCTCGACTTGATAGGCTTCCAGGCCGAGGAAGTTATAGGTGTGGGTCGGCTTGCCATCCTTGAGATACAGGCTCCAGCCACCGAAACGACCGGCTTGAGAAATAATCACGCCGTTGGCACCCCCTTCTGGAATTTGCACCTCAGCAGTAACGGTGTGGGAATGACTTTTGATGTTGATGAAGACATTCTCGGTCAATCCGGTCATGCCTTCGTACAGTATCAGCGATGTGCGGCCCGCCATTAAGTCAGGCCGACCGACCAGACCGGCGACTGTCCGTTCGAGGAAGCGGTCGTCGAGCGGCAAGGCGTGATTCTGGATCGCTTCTTTGAGGAATAGCTCTTGTAAGGCTTTCAACTTATCGGGGTGCTTGGCGGCCACATCGTTCGCGGAGCTGAAGTCCTCATCGACGTGATAGAGTTCCCATTTGTCCTCGAGGAACGGCGCTCGCGGCTTGTTCTCCCAGGCAGCGCGGTGGACCGTGTGGGCCAGCCAGCCGTCTTGATAGATGCCCCGGTTGCCGAAGATCTCGAAATACTGCGTCTTGTGGCGATCTTTGGCCTGAGCATCGTCGAACGTGTAAACCATGCTCACGCCCTGGATCGGGATTTGAGGCGTTCCGTTGACAGACTTCGGTTCGGGCAGGCCGGCGGCTTCGAGGATTGTCGGTGCGATATCGATCACATGATGCCATTGTGAGCGAATCTCCCCCTTGGCCTTGATGCGTTGCGGCCAATGGATCACCAGCGGGTTGCGAGTTCCGCCGTAACTTCCTGCCACCTGTTTCGTCCAGGCGAAAGGAGCGTCTCCCGCCACGGCCCATCCGGCTGCGTAGTGGCCGTAGGAATTCGGCCCGCCCAGCTCGTCGATATGTTTGAGGATCTCGGGAACAGATTCAGGAACGCCATTGAAATAAGTCATCTCGTTGAGCAGGCCATTCATCGTTCCTTCGGCGCTGGCACCGTTGTCGCCCACCATGTAGAAGATGAGCGTGTTGTCCAGGACGCCCAAGTCTTCAATCGCCTGCACCAACCGCCCGACTTCATAGTCGGCATATTCACCGTAGCCAGCGAAGACTTCCATCTGCCGAGCAAACAACCGCCGCTCATCGGCACTCAGTTTTTCCCAATCTTTGATGGCTTCGGGTTTGGAGGCGAGCTTCGTGTCTTGAGGCACGACTCCCAGCTTCTTCTGTCGAGCCAGTGTCTCTTCACGCAGCTTGTCCCAGCCCTGATCGAACTTGCCCTTGTACTTGGCAATCCATTCTTTCGGAGCATGGTGCGGTGCGTGCGTGGCCCCGGGCGCGAAATAGGTGAAGAATGGCTTGTGCGGCGTGAGCGTCTTCTGGGCACCGGTCCATTTGATTGCCTGATTGGCCAGATCTGTCATCAGATGATAGTTTGGAGTCGGCGGCACTTCGATGCGGGTCATATCCTCATAAATCGCTGGCGACCACTGGTTGGCCTCACCCCCAATGAACCCGTAGAACTTGTCAAATCCAGACCGTGTCGGCCAGCGGTCTGTAGGGCCGGAAGGACTGACTTCCCAAGCGGCCGTTTCGTGCGACTTGCCGAACGCGGCCGTGCTGTATCCGTTAAGTCGCAGCATCTCGGCGAGCGGCGCCACACTGTTGGGTCGCTGCCCAGTTTGACCAGGAAAGGCGGTCGCAGTCTCAGTGATTGACCCCATGTTGTTCATGTGATGATTGCGTCCGCTGAGCAGTGCGGCACGTGTCGGCGAACAGAGGGCGGTCGTGTGGAACTTGTTGTACTTCAGCCCGCCTTTGGCCAATCGCTCCAGCGTGGGCATGTGGATCGGCCCACCAAACGCACTGGACTGTCCGTAACCCATATCGTCAATCAACACGATGAGGACATTCGGAGCCCCGTCCGGCACCTTCACAACGAACTGTGGCGGGGCTTTGGCATTGCGCGCGTCGAGTTCGGTGATCAATGCGCGGTGTGGTTCCGGAATTGGTAAGACCGTACGATCGAGCTTGCTCGGCGCCGGCGTCTGCCCCAGCGCTAGTGTTTCCAACTTGCTGGTCGACACGAACCAACCGACGCAAAGTCCGATGGCGACAATGAGACTGGGGCAGAAGACGAGTAGCCGCTTCTTCGACATGATTTTTCCTGATGTGAATTTCGCGTTAAAGAGATGGTTTGAAGTGTTGGTGTCGATGTGTTCGAAAGTCGAAATGTCAGCGGCGAGCTATCTGGCAAGCTCAATCAAAGACGAAATGTCGCGGTGCTGTTCTTTTTTCGAGATCAATCGGCGACCATGAATTAGGTCATGACAAGGCTGACCCCATGGTAACTATCCTGGAATGGAAGAAACAGGCTACTCCGATATTGCTCCGGAGTTCATGATGAAGTGTCCGTGTGGAAGACGGCATTCGTCTAAACGGCTTCCTCGTCTGTCTGGTTCCGCTGGACAGGTAACGATTTCGGGCTTACTCTTCAACGAACAGCAATTTGATCATTTTTCGACAATCTACTCTCAGATTCAGTCAGGCCAGCCCCCCACGACACACACAATATGGCCCAGGAACGCGACATCCAATTGGGGAAGTATCAGCTCAAGACCCGGTTGGGAAAGGGCGGCATGGGAGTGGTCTATCTGGCCACGGACTCACGATTGAAGCGCGATGTCGCCGTGAAGATCCTGCCGCGGTCGCTGGCTTCGAACCCGGTCGCGGTGAAACGCTTCCTGCGGGAGGCACGGGTTGCGGCCAGCATCAGCCACCCGAGTGTCGTGACGATTCATGACGTCGATCAAATCAACGGCCAGTGCTTCCTCGTGATGGAGCTGATGACCGGCGGCACGGCCCAAGATCTGCTGCAACGAGGAGCGATCGACTGGAAAGAAGCGACCCGCATTATCGCCGACACATGCCACGGTCTGGCAGCGATTCACGAAGCGGGATTGATTCATCGAGATATCAAACCTTCCAACATCATGTTGGCCCCGAAGGGTGTCGTCAAACTGGCCGATTTTGGCTTGGCTAAACTCACCGACTCGGCGACCGACAGTAAACCGTTGACGGTCTCGAATACCATCCTCGGCACACCGCAGTACATGAGTCCCGAACAATGCCAGGGGGATGAACTCGATTCCCGTTGCGATCTGTATTCGCTGGGAGCCACGTATTTCGCGTTACTCACGGGAGCTGCCCCGTTTCCCGATCCGCAACCTCTGCAATGCATGTTCGCGCACTGTTCGACTCCCGTGCCCGATCCGCGAAAACAGCGATCAGAGATCCCGGCACCGTGTGTCGCCGTCATCATGAAGGCCATGGCGAAAAAGCGTGCGGATCGTTTTGAGTCGGCCCGTGAGATGCTGGCTGCCTTGAGGGCTTGCCTGAACCCTGATCAATCTGTCTTGACCAGTGCCGCCACTGCAACCACCGGAGTACCGACCCTCGGTCCGAGTGACTCGATGTCGTTTGGCGTGTCTTCAGCCGAACCTTGGGCGACGACCTCGCCGGGGGTGGATCCCGGGCAGACGACCGTCGTAATGAAGACCGGTGGAGCTGATGCAATCGCCAGGAGACGGATGATTCTCGCGATCACTGGTGTCTGTTTGGCATTGTTGATGGGCCTGTTACTGTGGAGCGGAGTTGGGCGATCTAATTCAGGTCAGGCTGATAATGGGCCGTCGAAACAGGGGAATTTGGGGGCAGGCAATACCTCGTTGCGACCGAACAGACCGATCCATAAACCTGACAATCAGCAGCTTCGTCTGGAATTCGAAGCAGATTTTCCCATTGAAAAATCTCAGATCTCGGGCGTGGCGTTTGCGGATGATGCCCAGACTTTTTTCTCCGGCTCGATGGATGGTACTGTTCAACAATGGAAGATTGCGTCGCGCCAGCCCGTGAGGAATTACGCGGGGGTGAAAAATGGCATCCGCGCGATCGCTGCACATCAGAATTGGGTGGTTGCTGGTGGCGAGGCCAAAACAGTCTGGCTGTGGAATTCTGGCTCTGAGAAACCACTGGCGACGCTGAGTGATTTCGGCGGAGAGATCAGTGCGCTTGCGATCAGCCCTGACGGGAAGCGACTCGCCGTCGGGACTTATTCTGAAGCGAAGCTCTATCAACTAAGCGATACGGGTTTGCAGTTTATCGCGTTACTCGGCAAGTCAACGGATTCGGAAGTCCTCTGTTATATGGTCATGTCCGTCGCCTTCTCTTCCGACAGCCAGTGGGTTGCAGCCACGAGCTGGGACGATAAGACGGTGGCCGTGTGGAATACCGAGACGGGTGCTTTGCGAGAGGTCAAAAGGCAGCAGGCTGCGGAGCCTGAGGGGCTGGCTTTTATTCCCCACGAGGATCGTCTCATCTTCGGTACGAAAAGCAACGGTCTTTATTTATGGGACCTGAAGTTGAAGTCCGTCCAGCCGTTTCTGACGAGTCAGCCCGCGGATCGGAAGCCCCGCATCGTGCGATCGATATTGGCCACTCCTGATGGACAGAATATCGCCGCCATTGGAGAATGGGGCGGCTTGATCAGTTTGTACGATTTGCACCAGAATTCCGAGCCGGTGGAGAGCTCGCAAGCCACCAGGACGAGTTCCCTCGGAATGGACGTCTCTGCCGATGGCACGTTGTTATTGCTGAGTGGCGGCGATACGGATCATGGAAACGGATTCATTCAACTCTGGAAAGTCGTGCGCGAGCGATCGGAATGACTTACGACACTCCTAAATCTGTGCTGGAGCAGATCTCGACCTGCTGGCCGATGATTAACAATCCGGTGCAGTTCGTCATGCGCTATGCGCGGGCGATTCGTAAGTATGTCGGTGCAGTCGTGCGTGATTCGGACCATGCCGAAGAAGTCGCCCAGGACTTTTTAGTGCAAGTCTTTAGTAATGGCTTCTGTCCGCAAAACGTCTCTCGCGGCCGCTTCCGAGATTATCTGAAATCCGCTGTGCGCTATGTGGCGATCAGCCATCTCAGAAAGCGCCGCGACAGCACCGTCACCGAGGAAATGCTGGCGACGCTGATCCAGCCCGATTCAGAAGCCGATCGCACGTGGGCAGCCGAGTGGCGCAGTTGCCTGCTGGAACGCGTCTGGCAACTTCTCGAGCTGTATCAGCGAGAGAGTTCGGGCAACCTGTACTATTCTGTGTTGAGTCAATACGCGGCCGATTCCGAATCCGATTCCGAAACCCATGCCGCCCGCCTGGGCAAGAAGCTAGGCCACGTCGTCCGAGCCGACACATTCCGGCAATACCTCAGCCGCGCCCGGCGTCACTTCGCCAAGTTGATCGTCGAAGAAGTCAGCCGCACGTTGCAGGATCCAACCCGCGAAGACATCGAGCAGGAACTCATCGACCTGGAACTGATGTCACAAGTGCGAGGCTATCTGTAGCTGGCACGCGCTAGCGTAAGGTTCTTTCGTAGGATAGGCATCCTGCCTGTCCGTGGTCAGTTGTCCGTGGTCCGTTGGATGTAGTGATAAAATCGAGCCACTGCTTGATGACTGTCATCCTTGGTACGGGGATCAGATTCATCGGGGACACACGGGGAGCTCGGAGAAATCTCCAACTAGGTCTCCGCCGTCAATGCGAGATGTCACTTCAACTGACAACGAACCACTGATCACGGACAGGCAGGATGCCTATCCTACGGCATTGACCTCAAAACTCCCCTGAGATGCTTTTCAAAAATCTTCCGATTTTGTCTGTCACAAACCACGCGACTCCTCGACTAGGTGAGCAGAGAGGCCAATCCTGGGCCTCAACGACAACCTCGATGGAGATCGCAACATGTTGCGCAAGAAGAGTTTACTGCAGTGGTTTGGACTCAGTAAGAATCAACACCAACGGCGCTCGCCCGCCCGGACCAAAGTGGCGGAAGCCGAATCACTCGAGCCCCGGCGGATGCTTTCCGCAGAGTATTTCGTCGCCAATGGGGGAGATGACTGGGCCGCGGGCAACATTAATCAGCCTTTCCAAACCATTCGCCGAGCCCTGGATGCGGCTCAACCCGGCGACACCATTACGTTGCGGAACGGTGTCTATGAAGGGGGCATCAATATCGATGTTGATAACCTGACGATTCGCTCGATGCCGGGCGAATGGGCGGTGGTTGAGGCGCCGTTGACGGAACAGACCGACGGACATAGCAACTCGGTCTTCCGCTATGGCTTCGATATCGATGGCGGCCGGTTGGAGAATCTCGAAATCACTGGTGGGTACTGGTATGGCGTGATGATGTGGGACTGGTGGGACGAGAATTGGGACGCCGGATCGACGCACATGGGGGCCAGCAACATCACCATCGACGGGTGCAAGATCCACGACACCGGTGTGGATGCCGTCAAGATTACCCCTGGTGCGAACGACATCAGCATTCTGAACACCGAGATCTACAACACGGGACTCCGCTCTAACACGAGTTCGGATGGCATCGACAATAACAACGGCGACCGGATGATTGCCCGCGGGAACTACATCCATGACGTTGATGGAACGGGCATTCTGACGGCCGGTGGGGCAAAAGATGCCTTGATTGAGCAAAACCTGGTCGTCGATACCCGGGGTGCTGGCATCAATGTCGGGTTCTATTCCGAACTGGAATGGATGGAACCGGGAACGAACCCCGAGCTCTATCTGAGTATCGACAACATCGCTCGGAATAACATTGTGGTCAATGCGGGAGAGGCGGGGATCGGCATTTATGGGGCTCGCAATCCGCAGATCTACAACAACACGATCGTAAATGCGGCCGACGATGCACAAGCTCCCATTCAGTTTGGATTCGACGACATCTGGGTCAGCGATGTTCTGCCCTACGTCCATGTCGACAGTCTGAATCCCGTCGTCGTAAACAATATCATTACGACCGACCCCAGCAACGACACTCGGATGATCGATATCCGCCAGGGCAGCATCGATCCGGCGGGGCCGTTGACCCTAGATCACAATTTGTATCAGGGAACTAGCACCCGCGGCATCCTGTTCATCGATCGCAACCTGACCGGCGACGGAACCCCCGAACAAACCCTGTCTCAATGGCAGGCCAACTATGGATACGACACGCATAGCCTGTTGGGAAATCCGCAATTGGGTGCCGACTGGCATCTGTTGCCGGGTAGCCCCGCGATTGGCAAAGCCATCGGTCTGGCCGGACTGACGAATGATTTCGACGGCAACATGCGAAGCGATGGGACGCCGGACCTCGGTGCGGATGAATTCAATGCGGGAGCAAACGTAATGACTCCGCCGGCGGCATTCGGTGCACCGTCGATAGAAATTGCGGAGAGGGGATATCACGACTATGAGTCAAACTCGATTATCGTCAAAGTTGTCCGGCACGGTTCGACGTCAGATACGATTACTGTTCACTATGCGACACTCGACGGGAGTGCTGTCGGCCGATATCCACAGGATGCTAATCCGGGCGATTTTGACCACGTTGCGGGAACATTAGTATTTGCCCCGGGCGAGACTGAGAAATATGTGAAGGTCACCTTAACCGGCGACGACCTGGCGGAAGGGGACGAGCACTTCCTGTTTACGCTCAGCAATCCGGTCACAGACGGTGTAACTCCCGTGCGACTCGGGCATCAGTCTTCGGCATCGATGACCATCGACGACGAAGATACCCCGATTACTTTGAGCTATGCCACCAAGTGGGTGAGTAATGACGGCAGTGACGTGAACGGCGATGGCTCGGAAGCCCATCCGTGGAAATCGCTGCAATTCGCCGCGAAGTGCGTCGGCCCTGGCGACTATGTAATCGTCAAACCGGGCAACTACTGGGGCATGAACGTGACCACCGACGGGAAGCCCGACGCGCGGATCACGTTCCATGCCATGCCGGGTGTCGTCATCGACGAACCGAATCCCGAGAATCACCAGGATGGTATCAACCTGGAGGGGGCCGATTACGTGACGATCGAAGGTTTTTCCGTCGCCAATATGCCCCGAGCCGGCCTGCGCTCGGTCAACAATGACGGCGCGATTTTCCGGAATAACACATCGGACCATAACAAGATGTGGGGCATTCTGACCGGTTGGGCCGAGAACATCATCGTGGAGAATAATGTCGTGTCACGCTCGCAGGTGGAGCACGGCATTTACATTAGTAACTCGGCTGACGGGGCGATCATCCGCAATAACATCGTGTGGGGAAACCACGACAGTGGCATTCAGTTTAATGCCGATCGTTATCTGCCCGGCGATGGAATCCATTCGAATAATCTGGTGGAAGGCAACGTGATCTATGATAACGGAACGGGGGGCGGGGCGGCTCTGAACTTCGACGGATTCCAGGACAGCATCGTTCGCAACAATCTGCTTTACAACAACCACTCCACGGGCATCGTGTTGTATGTCGGCTATGCGGCCGACTCGTCCAAGAACAATCTGATTGAAAATAACACGGTCGTGATGGCTACTGATGCCCGGTGGGCGCTGTTGATGACCGACGGAAGTTCGGGCAACACCGTTGTCAATAATATTCTCCTGAATCTGAATCCGACTCGCGGCAGCATGACAGTTGAGGCCGACAGCCTGCCTGCCCTATCAGATTACAACATCGTCGAAAATCTGTTCCAGACCGACGGAGCGAATGGCTCTTTCACCCAATGGCAGAGTTTCTCGGGGGGGCAGGACAGTCACTCGATACTCTATTCGCAGGCGGATATCTCGGCCGCGCTAGACGCCTTGTTCGTGAATGCAGCGGGAGGCGACTTCCACCTGAAGACCGACAGCCCTGCCATCGATGCTGGTCATGGCTTGCTGGTTCCGGCCGTTGACATCTATCACCACGAACGGCCGAGTGGTCAGGGAGTCGACATTGGCGCCTTTGAGGCGGGTGATTTCGTGCCGGAAGTGCAGTTCGAATCGGACAACGTTATCGGTTACGAGTTTATCGGCATGGCGGAAATCGCCGTTACTCGGACCGGCAGCACCGAGAGGAGTCTGGCGGTCGAAGTGACCTATTCCAACGGCACCGCTGGCAGTGCCGACTACCAGGCCACGCGGGGCTACTTGATCTTCAAGCCGGGTCAAACGCGGACCACGTTCCGTGCGTTCGTCAATGATGATACCGAGATCGAATCGAATGAAACGGTCCAGTTCCAACTGCGGATCGTCGGTGATCCAGCAGTCCTGGGCATGGGAAATCAATCGGGAGATCC
>JAQGHS010000488.1 GCA_028291605.1 Planctomycetaceae bacterium
GAGTGGCCTGTCGGGCGCCATGTTCGGTAAGGCCAAGAATGTCATCTTCCTGTGGATGCAGGGGGGCCCGCCGCAGCATGAAACTTTCGACCCCAAGCCGGATGCTCCACTGGAGATTCGTGGTCCCTTCAAGCCCATTCAGACGAATGTCCCGGGTGTTCAATACTGTGAATTGCTGCCGCGGACGGCTCAGCGAGCAGACAAGCTGGCCATCATTCGTTCGTTGTCGACCGATGACAATAACCATGATGTCAGCGGTTATTGGGTATTGACCGGTTATCCGTACGGACCGGGGACAGCCCGTCAGATCAAGCCGACCGACTGGCCCTACATGGGTTCGGTCATCAAGATGATGAAGCCGAGCGAACGGCTGCCGGCACTGACCAGTGTCTGGTTGCCCGACATGATGCGGCTGAACGACAACGTTACACCCGCCGGACAGACCAGCGGGTTTCTCGGTTCGATGTGGGAACCCGAACGATTTGTCGGTGATCCGGCCGCGGGCAATTATCGCATTGAGGGACTGTCGCTGCCGATCGACTTGCCACCGCAACGAATGAGTGATCGTGCGGCCTTGCTAGGGGAACTCAATCGGGGGGTGCGTGATGTCGATGGCATGGCAACCTTGGGGGGGTGGAGCAAGCTCTCGCGGTTCGCATTGGATCTGGTGACGTCAGGACAAGCCAAAGAGGCGTTCGACCTGAGTCGGGAACCGGATGCGCTGCGCGATAAATATGGCCGTCATACCTGGGGGCAAAGCTGCCTGTTGGCACGCCGCTTGATCGAGGCGGGGACTCGGCTGGTGCATGTCAACTGGCCCCGTGAGCCTGGCGATAATGCGGTCGACAATCCCATGTGGGACACGCATGTGCTGAATGCTGACCGGTTGCAGGATACTTTGTGTCCGATCTTCGATGTGACATTCGCGGCGTTGCTGGATGACCTGGAGTCGCGGGGGTTGTTGTCGGAAACACTCGTCGTGGCAGTCGGTGAATTCGGCCGGACTCCCAAGATCAATGGTGTGGGTGGACGCGATCACTGGGGGCCTGTGTTCAATGCGGCCCTGGCGGGTGCCGGCATTGCCGGGGGCCAGGTGTTTGGAGCGAGCGACAAGAATGGGGCTTATCCGACCGTCGATCCGATCCGTCCACATGATTTGACGGCGACCATCTTCCACCTGTTGGGGATTCATCATGATGATGTCTTCCACGATCGGACGAACCGGCCGCAGCCGCTGACTAAGGGTGAACCGCTCTATCGCCTGCTGGGAGACCAGCCGGCGACCGCCGAACGATGTGCCTCAACGGCGGATGAAAAGCTGGTGCCTCCGTTTAATACCACTCCGTTGATGGACACCAACTTTGCTCTGCAGAACCTTGTGCCGGTTGCCCCAGTCACGCGAGAAAAAGGATGGCGTGGCGCTCCCCTGGCCGAACTGGGGGCGAGCGGAATGCTCACCCAGGTGAGTGTTGATCCTCGCTCGCATGGGCGACTCGGGCTGTTTGGTGCAGTGGCGACGGCGATCACAGTTCCGGCAGGATCCAAGGGGTTCCTGGCTCAAGAGATCAAGAATGCCCGCGGCGGCCAATATACCTTCACCATTCGAGCCCACGGGGCTGGTTCTTCAAAGGCGGCGTTTGACCGTTGTTTTGGCAGCCTCATTACCTGCCGCCTGTCGCTGTTGAGATTTGCCGACATGCAGAAGAATCCACTGCAGGCTCAGCAATTGGCCACGGCCACGTTTCAGCCGGCCTATGGGGAGTTCATTGAAAAACCGCAGGACTTCATCGTCAGTGGCTATCTGGCGTCAGACACACCGGGCGCGAATTTTTCGATTGGCAGCGGATTGGGAGTGTTGATCCTGCTGGAGACTCGGGCACCTCTCGAGTTGGCCGCTGGGGAATCGGCGTTTCTCGCCATTCAAGAGGTCCGCTTGGAGTTCACCCCGCATCGGCGGAATGACAAGGTGACGGCTTAGATTGCCGTGGCTGGAAATGAGGGCAGTCCGGGCGAGTGCATGTCTTGACGAAGATTTTTAGCCACGGATGGACACGGATGAAACACGGATTAAGAAGGAAAGTATTTCGACCCTGGAGTGGTCGTAGCCCACTATGTCTGCGACCCCTTCAGGGTCGGGTTAAGCAAACCGTACCCCGCGTGTCGCTTCGCTCAACCCGGGGCTAATAGCTGTCACCCTTCCAGGGTGAAATACCGTGTTGAAAATCCGTGTTTCATCTGTTTCCATCCGTGGCAAAAAAGCTCCTCATCAGATCTTTTCAAATTTACTGACACTGACAAAAAGCAAAAGGACTTACGGCAAGTACCGTAAGTCCTTCTTGTGACAGTGGCCGAAGCGGGGATCGAACCCGCACACCGGTTTCCCGATACAGGATTTTAAGTCCTGTGCGTCTGCCTATTCCGCCATTCGGCCGTTTTTCCCCGAGTAGTGCTTGACCAATACAAGCTCGAAGCGCAAGCGAGTGCATCTCCGTCGCATGATTTGCCTCAATGCACTCGCTTGCGCTTCGAGCTTGTACTTGCGGTCACTCCGTGACCGCCAAAGGTCCCTCGAGAAGAGATGCATTAGAACCACGCAGGTTCGGGGCGTCAATCTTGCGGCAGTGAGTCGAAAAAACCTGGAACTGCAAGCTAACGTGACACGATGATTGAGCGTTTTTTGACATCTTCGAGGATGTCGGCATTCCCGGACCTATAATCCCTACAACCAAACCGGATAACAGAGACGCCAGCATGTTTAGTGGTTGATCAGGTCTTAATCTAACGAAATTCCGGTCCGTGGGGACTTGCTCGAAGCTGTAGGCAGACCCCAATACGGTAGCGAACGTTGGGTTCTGAATGAGCCGCGAGACTCCGCGTGGTGCTGCCGCATCGTGCAACGCTCCCGTTGCAAAACAGAACGTATGCTTGTTTCGGATCGAAAGTCTAATCAAACCCAACATTCAGTTTTGATAGTCGTCGCTCCGGGGCCGACCCGGAATGAGTTCTATCATTTTGACGTGACTGCTCGAACGATAAGCTACAACCGTCCCTTGTTCTGGTGAACTGTGTTTAAATCCACCTCCTATTCGCAGTCCATTCTGACTTACGGCCTGCCTGTGGCCTGCGTCGCAGGGCTCGTGGCTGGAAAGCTCATGGGGGGCGTGATTGGGAGCGGGTTGTCCGGCGTCTCGGGTGTGGGACTGGTGGCTGGCGTCTGGGGCTGGTTTGTGTCCGGGCAGGCCGCGAAGATGGTCGCCAAAGCCTATAAGAGTCGCCTCGCTGAAGCCTGCCGCGAACATGAAATCCTCAGCCTGGGTGCTCAGATGGGCGTCTGGGAGTTGATGGTCGACCCCGACAATATCGGGAATCCCGAACAGCGAATTTCCTTCTCACCGAATCTGTTGGCGATGTTGCATTGCCCGCCAACAGAGCGCTGGAATAAGTTTGGTCACTGGGCAGGAATGGTCCATGCGGACGATTTACCGCGGTTTTTGACCGCTTTTCAACAGCATCTGATGTCGGGCCGGTCGCTGACCGTTGAGCATCGGATGCGCAGCCCTGATGGTGAGACTCGCTGGTTTGTGACGGGCGGCACGACCGAACGCGACAAGTCTGGAGTTCCCATCCGGATCGTCGGAACTGTGCAGGAAGTCTCCGTCCGGAAGGGTGCCGAACAGCAAATTGCCACCGAGCAAGCGGTCTGGCAGGGACTCACTCAGCGCCGGCCGCTGCCAGAAGTTTTGTCCGGCTTGTTGCATGGGATGGAATCGGAAATTGATGGAGTGCACGGCATTAACTGGCAACCGGATGCCGCGGGCAACTGGCAACCATTTGCCAACGTTCGCGTGCCCGAGACTTATACGGCACATTGGAGCGGGCGTCGGTTAACCGCGGACTATGGAACGCTGGGTGCGGCAATTGCCTACCATCGACCGACGATCGTGGAAGATGTGAGTTCTGATCCGTTGTGGGATAGCTGCCGCGCTGTTGCCGCCGCTCATGGATATCATGCTTCGTGGGTCTTCCCCGTGATTTCCAGTGATGGCAACTTATTGGCCGCGATGGAATTCCTGGTCAACGAAACGCGTCGCCCGACTTCGCGAGAGCGAGTGCGATTGGAAGCGGGCGTTACATTGGCCTGTGTGACGTTCTCGCAGCTCCAGACCGAAGCCTTGCGTAAGGCGATGCAACAGGCCGAATCGGCCAATCGAGCCAAGTCGGAATTCCTGGCCAATATGAGCCACGAGATCCGCACGCCGATGACCGCCATCCTGGGATTCTCGGAACTGCTGACGACTGAGGAAGGCTTGGACCGTGCCCCTCCGGCTCGGCGCCAGGCCTTGGAAAGTATCTATCGGAACGGCCAGCATCTGCTCGAGATCATCAATGACATCCTCGATCTTTCGAAGATCGAAGCAGGGAAGCTGACGATCGAGAAGCAGGAATGTCGACCAACCAAGATTCTGCAAGATCTGCTGGCATCGCTGAAAGTCCGGGCCGAGAGTAAGGATTTGACGCTGACCGCCGAGCAAGCGGACAACTGTCCGGAAGTCGTCCGGACCGATGCCACACGCTTGCGGCAGATCTTGTTGAATATTGTCGGCAACGCCTTGAAGTTCACGGCAGTTGGTGAAGTCAAAGTGCGAATGTCATATGAAGAAGTCGATGAGCTGGGGCTGTCGGGGCATTTGAAATTCGAAGTTTCCGACACGGGAATTGGTTTGAAACTGGAAGAGATCGGCCGCTTGTTCGAACCGTTTACGCAAGCCGATACCTCGACCACTCGCAAGTTCGGGGGCACCGGATTGGGGCTGGCGATCAGCCGACGTCTCGCTCGGATGTTGGGTGGCGATGTCACCGTCGAGGCCACACCGGGATTGGGGAGTACGTTCACATTCTGGATTCAGGTGGAGCAGTCCTCGCGACCCAATACCAATCAGTCCAACCCGACAATTGCCATTCCCGATCGCAGTCGAACGCTAAAGATTGGTGCAGATAAAGCGGAGGAACCCTTGCGCTGCCGGGTCCTGCTCGCTGAAGACGGACCGGACAATCAGCGATTGATTTCGCTCTATCTGCGTAAAGCGGGGGCGACTGTTTCAGCAGTAGATAATGGTGAGCTCGCGGTGGCGATGGCGCTCGCTGAGGAAGCGTCAGGAACTCCGTTTGATATCATCCTGATGGACATGCAAATGCCGATCATGGATGGTTATCAAGCGACGGAACATTTGCGTGCGGCTGGTTATCGCCGGCCGATTATCGCTCTGACCGCGCACGCCATGGCCAATGATCGCGAGAAGTCGATGAGTGTGGGTTGCGACGATCACGCGACGAAGCCGATCGATCGCAACGATCTGCTGAACATCGTCCGCAAGCATGCTGGTACCCAGCACGTCCCGCAGACATTCACGGCAGTGGCTGCCAGTCGAGTTCCGGATCGTGAGATCCAACCGGCCAGGTAAAGGTCAAGCGGCTGGCGGCATTCGTCGCCTGGTCGCACCGGCCCAACCAATTAACGTGAGACCGATGCCCGAGACGACGACGGCCCCCGCGATCCACGTCGGGGGCAAGTGCTGCTCGCCTTCAATGTCCCAGCCCTTCGCTTTCAAGACATTCTCGTAGTAGAACAACGCGGCCAGAAACCCATTGTGGGTTATATGCAGACACATGCCCGGCCAGAGACTGTTAGTCCGCCAACGAATCCATCCCAAAATACAACCGAGAAATGTCGTTGGGGCGAGACGCTCAATGGCCAGATGATCGACTGCGACCAGGTGGAACAAGCCAAAAATCGCTCCGGTAGCCAGAATGGTTTGCCAGCCGGATAGGCGGGTTTCGAAACTGCGAAAAAGGTAACCGCGGAAACAAAACTCTTCGCACAGCCCTGGCAATACGGCGAATGTTAACAGGACGAGGGCCAATGGTGCTTGCCGACAGCGTTCGATCAACTCCTGCGCGCCCTTGAACTGGCTTTCATCGATCGTTACCAGCCCGAGATTGTGCAACACCACAATCAGTTCATGGGCAAACGGCCACAACGACAAACCGCACAGCACACCGCCGAGCACCGCGAGCACTGGCGGACGACGCGCGGCAAAGGCCAGCGAGAACGGGACATTGCCCAATCTTGCGGCCCACCACGGCAAGAGCATGAACGCGCTGAATGTCGCGAGACTCGTCAGCAACAGTTGCATTTCGATACGCTCGCCCGCGAGCTGTCCCAGGACCCCTTTCAACACAAAGCAAATCGGAAACAGCAAAGCCAGGCACAACATGGCCGAAGCCACTTGCGGGGCCGGCTGCGGTGCCGTCGGGCGGCGGAACAGATCGGACCAGGCCGTTTGCGATTCGTATAAGATGGCGTGCCCGCCGAATATCCTGGCTGCGACTCCGAGTGCGGCGGCGGCGTAAAGCAACGTCGAGCCCACCACCAATGCGGCCGAAAACAGACTCGCCTGACCTTGAAGGAGATCCCGGGCCAACAAGACAACGTTCACCAGCGGAGCCACCTGCAGCGCGCCTGCCAGCTTGATCCCCGGCATCAAACCAGTCAGTCCCGGCCCGAGTGATACCAGCATCAGCGGAATTAAGTAGGCCTGAGCCTCTTTGAAGCTCCGGGCAAAACTCGTGACCACCAACAGGACGGCTGAGAAAAACGAGGCGAATAGAATCAACAGCGCAAACACTTCCAATGCCGTGACCAGAGATAAGCCACGATCACCAAACAGCATCGTGCCCATTCCGCTGACGAGCAAAGTCACGGTCATCGCCGCGAGATTGATCCCCGCAGTCAGGAAGGCGACGCTCAGTACTGCCACATATTTCGCGAAGAGCAAACCCAGCCGCGGAACCGGGGCAGCCACCAGCATTTCCATAGTGCCGCGCTCGCGCTCCCCGGCAGTCAGGTCAATCGCTGGGTAAACCGCGCCGGTGATCGTCATCAGAATTAAGACCACAGGGATAATGGCCGACAGCATCTGATTGTGCATCTCTTCCGGATCGCGCAGCGGGGCATCCGCGACACGGACCGGTTCCGCTCGCTGGCTCAGTCCCAATGATTCCAGCCGAAAACGCAAAAAGGACTTACTGGCCGAATTCAGCAGCGATTCCATGTAGTCTCGGGCGCGTTCCCCGAGTTTATTGCCAGGGAGATAGACGAGTTCCAGATCGACAGCGATGTCAGAGTCTGGCCTCAATTGGGGTCTTGTGTTGGGCTTGATACGAATCCCGACATCGACCCGATAATCCTGGACGTCGCGCTCGAGATGTTGCGTGATCTCATACCTGATCTGCGGCTTTTCAGTCGGCTTGGCATTCGCAATCTTCGGTAGTTCGATCAGGGATGGCGTCTTTCGCGTCGAGCGGATTGAGGGGGCTTCTCCCTCAGCCAACTGGAGACACGTGCCGACGATCCTGCTCGCTTCTTCCGTCTCAAATCCCAGAATGTACTCGACCTTCAAGTTGGCCGCTGAACTGAGGACGAAACGCTGAAACGCCAGCGTGAGCAGAGGGTACAGCAGCACGGGCATGAGCAAGAGCGTCATGATCGTACGGCGGTCGCGCAATGTCTCACGCATTTCCTTCAGCGTTAGACGCATCAGACGTGGAATGGGGGACGACGCTCGAAAGCGAACGGGTTCACCTTGAAAAACGTCAGCCATGCCAGCCTTTCGCGAGCCACGGCCTGCTCATTATCAAGACCATGATTCTTGTGACGATTTCGTCGGGGATGCGAGTCGTTATTGTGAAGTCTGGACTGTGAGACCGGCGAACGCGGTTTCACAGCCGGAAACACAGCATAGCGAAATTCACGGGCGCAGTCGCCAGACTGGGGACAGATAATGGCTGGGGCTCATTCTGTAGAATAATTCGTAAGAATTCTTGAGTCTGTCCTTATGCGGCGGAAGTCTTACGACGTTCCGCTACAAGAAGCCGGCTACACCCCCTCCAGCTCTTCTTCCTGCAACTGGCACCAACGTTCTTCCGCATCGGCGAGTTGCTTCGTCAGAGCGGCGACTTCGTTGTGCAGACGCATTGCCTCGTTCTGATCAGACGTGTTCATCAACTGGCTGCTGAGCTGACGTTTCTGGTCGTCCAGACGTGCAATGGTCTTTTCCGTCGCCGAGATCTCTTTGCGAATCTCGCGCTCGTTCCGTTTCGGCGCGGCGGCTGCCTTGGACTTACCAACCGGAGGCGGCGCTTTCGCCATCTTCGTCGCCAGTTCTCGTTCCCCGTCCTCGATTTCTTTGTTGACCGAGTAGAGATAGGCTTCGTATTGACCAGCATAATTGGTTACATGGCCATCTCGCACTTCGATGATACAGGTCGCGACCCGTTTCATAAAATGCCGGTCATGGCTGGTGAAAATCACCGTTCCCTTGTAGTCCACCAAGGCCTGCGCGAGGGCTTCCACGGTGTCGACGTCCAAATGGTTCCCCGGTTCGTCCAGGACCAGAATGTTGTAGTTGCTCAGCAGCAGCCCGGCCATGCACAGACGAGCTCGCTCACCACCGGAGAGGACCGAAATCGGCTTCTTGATCGCGTCGCCGCGAAATAGCATCGCCCCGGCGATATTGAGAATCGTCTGGTCCTTGGTACCTCGAGCGGCATGCGTTTCCAGGTATTCCAGGACGGTTTGCTTGTCGGGCAGGCTGGTATAAACGTGCTGGGCGTAGATCCCGATTTCGCAGCCGTAGCCCCACTTCACGTCGCCCTTCAGCGGTTTCAGAGATTCCACGATCGTCCTGAGAAAAGTCGTCTTTCCCTGGCCGTTATCACCGACGATGGCGGCTCGCTGGCCGTGATCGATTTCCAGGTTGATGTGATCGGCGATTTGCCGTTCGGGATAGCCGATCGCCACCTCTTTACAGCGTAATGCCGGACCCTGACGCGGATCGACCTGCGGCGCACGAATGCAGGCGGTCGGTTCGTCGGCACCGATTTCAATCAGCTCCATCTTCTCGAGCTGTTTGCTCTTGGATTTAGCACGTGTGGCAGTACTGGCCCGCGCCTTGTTCTTGGCAATGAACTCTTCCAAGTGGCGGCGTTTGGCCATCGTCGCGGCGTTGACCCGCCGGTCCTGTTCGCGTTGGTCTTTTTCGTATTCCAGGTAGGCATCAATCTTCCCCGGATACATCGTCAACTTGCCGCGGGTCAGGTCGAGCGTGTGGTCGCAGGTCGCGCCCAGGAAGGCTCGATCGTGCGAGACGATCAGACATGCCTGGTCGTAACCTCGCAGAAAATGCTCGAGGAGAATCTGCGTGCGCAAGTCGAGAAAGTTCGTCGGTTCGTCCAGGAATAAGAGGTTTGGCTCGTGCAGCAGTAAGGCAGCCAGCTTCACACGCGTTTGCCAGCCACCCGACAACTTGGAGAGGGGCCCATCCAAATAATCCCCTTTCAGCTCGAATTGACCAGCGACTTCGCCGCATTTCCAGTCGGGCTGGCCGCTGTCACGCATCAGGAATTCCAGCGGCGTTTCACCGGGCAGGAACAAGTCGTGCTGGCGTAAGTGTCCCAGTCGTAGATTGGGATGGCGAATGATTTCGCCGTGATCGAGTTCCTCTTCACCGAGCAGAATCCGCAGCAAGGTACTTTTGCCCGCTCCATTCCGGCCGACAAACCCTACCTTCGTATCGTCGGAAATGGTCGCTTCCGCATCGTCCAGCAGCACCTGTTCGCCATAACTCTTAAAAGCACTCTTAATTTGCAACAACACACCCATAACGAACAGATCCTCAACCAAAAAACAAAACGGACAGCAAATGCAGAACTTGGCGGCCAAGTCCGTGGGCGAGACGCGAGTCCAACGTCAGGAAGACCCGGCAACCAGGAACTACCGTGAGAGCGATCGATGGTAGATTCTATCGAATTCGCCGCGGGTTGGAATGTCGACCGCTTGTCGCCTGACTCTCCAGAGTCGGCAGAGTATGAACCACGAAAAACACAAATCACACGAATCTGAACTCTTAAAAATGGATTCGAAGGGAAAGCGCTACATCTCCCCAGAAGATCCATTTTTTCCAATTCGTCTCATTTGTGTTATTCGTGGTTGAAAACTAATCCTCGTTCGGTCATTTATGTGATGAGCTGCGAGTTTCAGGCTTGAGTGTATTCGTTGGCAATTTCGCCCGACTCTGGAGAGTCGGGCTACGGACAAAGAACAACAGCGGCCTGACAAATTGCCAGGCCGCTGTGTTAATTCTTGCTGTTGATCAGATCCACCGACTAATTGGTAGACTGCCCGGGGTTATCCCAACCGGCGACCGAAGCATTCGGGGCCAGGACGAAGATTTCCACGCGTCGATTACGTTGGCGAGATTTCTCGTCAGTGTTCGGAACCAGCGGTTGGTAAGGACCGTAACCGGCCGCCCCACACCGCGGAGCCTTCACATGGTTATCCACCAGGCTGCGGACGACCTGGTCGGCTCGATTCGTCGACAAACCCCAGTTATCCGTGTGTTTTTGCTTGGTCGCGGCTTTCGCCACGGGACGGTCGTCGGTATGACCAACCACCAGGATGTTCAATTCCTGTGCGGTGCCATCGTTCATGATACCAGCGAATTCTTTCAGCAACGGCTGAGCTTCGGGGCGGACTTCAGAGCTGCCGCTGCTGAAGAGCAAGTCCGAGCCAAATTTGCTGACACCCGTTTTCGGATCGAAATCGAATCCGGGATAACGCGAAGCGAGATCGCTCAGTTGGTTGGTGGTCTGCTCGGACAGCGGGCTGTTACCCTTGTTCGTCTGATTGACCAGGGTATCGTACTTATTCATCAGCCCGTCGCGTTCGCCCTTCAAATTGGCGAGCTCCTGCTGGGCGGCCCCCAGTTGCTGACGGAGTTGATCCCGTTCTGCTGCCGTGGCTCCGGCTGACTGATTTGCCAACTGACCCTGATTGTAAAGATCCCAGGCCCGGCGTTGTGCCAATGCTCGGTCGCGCTTCATGGCAGACATTCGTCCGCCGTGGCAACAACCGATTGGACCAGACGCTAGCCCCGCCAGCACGCAAATGAGCGCGACACGGAACGTGGGCATGACGGACTCCTTTCTGAACGAATCCAGATGATCAGAATGCCAGAGTCCAGGCGGTGAGAATGCCTTGCAAAACGATGCAAGAGTCATCCTGGCGAGCTTGGGCTGCCATTCAGAAACAAATATGTAAGTAGGGGATTGTGAACCGACGAGATTGGATGTGTGACGTGTGGAATTGTCCGGTGAGACCAACTGTTGCCATAGGAGCAAAGCCGGATGGACGATGTGTCGGCGGGGTTTATAACTCAAGGGGCAAAACGTGCCAAGAGGAGTTTTCCAAGTTTTTTGCGGATTTATGGAGATTGATGTAAGTGACAGTCAATGCGGAACTTAATCCGTGACTGACGCTCGCGTCGGCCACGGTACGGCGTCAGCCGCTCCAACGGTTAGGATCGCTACCACAAGAACTTTTCCGTTGGGACGGTCGAGGATTACGAGACCTCTCTGGCTCTAGGTATGGGTGGCGATCAAACTACTTGTACGCACACAATTCCCTTGATTGATCATTGAATCCAGCCGCCATGACTGTCCCGGTACCCATTGCCGCAATAGAGATGATCTCCAAATCAATGGAGGTGAATCCGCCGGTCGAGAACATCCCGGTGCGGATCTCTTGGCAAGAGCCCGTTCTCGCCTGGTTCCTGAGTCGCCTGGTCTGCATCGTTGCGATTGTTCTGGGGAGTGCCCTCTTTCCGATTGAACGATCATACGATCTGCGTCGCGTGAACCCGAATGCGGGAGTTCAGGCAGATTTACCGGGCTTCTTTCGCGCTTACGCGACGGGATTTCGGGATCTGAAACGCTTCGGGAAGAAGCCGATGATTGGTGTGTCGGTCGGCGGCCGTGAGGCTTGGTTGCGGCCGTTTGTGCATTGGGACGCCCTTTGGTGGCTGAGTGTCGCGGAGGTCGGCTATGTCGCTGACCCGCAGCTCAAAGCCGAGCAGAACATCGTATTTTACCCGTTGTTTCCGCTCTGCATTCGTGCGGTGAATCTGCTGGGTGTCCCGATGGTGTTGGCATCTTTGCTCGTCGTCAACGGTTTGATGCTGCTGGTGACTTGTTTGCTCTATCGGCTGGTGGCCCGACGTTCGGGAGTGGCTGCAGCACGTTGGACATTGGCCTTCTGGCTGACATTTCCCGCGGCTGTGTTTGGTGTCGTGCCGTACTCCGAAGCGTTACTGGCATTGTTATCGGTGCTGGCAATGCAGGCTCTGCTCAAGCAGAAATACGTGACGAGTGGCCTGTGGTGCGGGCTGGCCTCAGCCTTGAAGAACCAGGGCGTCATCATTGGTGGTGCATTGCTAATACCATTTTTGACCGGACCCCGCCGTGTCCGAGCCTTGATCGGAATGGTGTGCTCGGGGCTCGGACTGCTGGCCTATATGGGATTTCTGTACCATCAATACGGAGATCCGTTCCTGTTCGTGACGATTCAGAAGGCCTGGCGTCCCCGATTGGGAAACCCGAATCCGCTGCATTGGCTGCTGGGTCTGATGCAATCGTCGCTACACTCCATCGTGTTGCTGTTGAAATCGCGGAGTGAACCGATTGAACTCTACAGCGGACGGATCCTTGATCCCTGGCTGGGGTGGTGGATGATTCTCTGGCTGCCAGCCGTCAGACGTCTTCATTGGGGGCTGGTCCTCAGCAGTGCGGTCATGATTTTGCTACCGCTGTCGACCGGTACCGTGGCCTCGTTGGGCCGTTATGTTTGGATCATTTTGCCGATTTTTGTCGTCATGGGTGAACGACTCGCGAATAGCGGCTGGCGGTGGCCGATTGTGCTGGCTTCCAGTTGCGGTTTGATTTGGCAAGCGTTTCTCTATGGCGGAGGGTGGGAAGTCATTTGATACTTACCTCCAGTGAAAATACGACGGCCGCAGCGGCCATCCTACCGTTTTGTCTCTTGCTGAGTTGCCAGGGTGTTGCATGATTTCTGTCATTCTCCCGTTTCACAACGAACAGGAGACGCTCCCTGCGCTCTACCCGCGCCTGACAGCGGCCGCACAGACCTGGGACGAGGACTACGAAGTCATCGCCATTGATGATGGCTCGACCGATGCCACCGCTGGGATGCTGGACTCCATCTGCCGCGAAGATCCGCATTGGAAGCTGTTGCGGTTTTCTCGCAATTTCGGCCATCAGGCGGCGGTCTCGGCGGGGATCTATTACAGTTCCGGCGACGCGGTCGTCGTGATGGATAGCGACCTGCAGGATCCTCCCGAACAGCTCCACCGGTTTCTCGATAAATGGCGGGAAGGATTTCAGGTCGTCTACGCGATCCGCACCAAGCGTAAGGAAAATGTTTTTAAGCGGACCGGTTACTTCTTGTTCTACCGGATCCTTCAAAAACTCTCGACGATCGATATTCCATTGGATTCGGGAGATTTCTCGGTCATGGATCGGTCGGTCGTCGAAGTCCTGAAATTACTTCCCGAACGGACTCGATTTGTTCGTGGGCTACGAAGCTGGGCTGGATTCCGGCAGATCGGCGTCGCTTACGAGCGTGATGCACGATATGCCGGCGACGTTAAGTACACGTTTAGCAAATTGGTCCAACTGGGAATCAACGGTATTCTCTCGTTCAGCAGCGCACCTTTACGCCTGGCAAGTTGGCTGGGAGTCACGCTGTGCGCTCTGTCGGTGGCTCTGGTTTTTCTATTGATCGGCTGGAGGCTTGCCAATTTCGAGATCCTTGGAATGAAGCCAGGAAATTCCGTAGGCTGGACCAGTTTGATCTCGCTGATCTTATTCCTCTCAGGGATTCAGATGCTGGTGATCGGGGCGATTGGCGAGTACCTGGCCCGGGTCTTCGATGAAGTCCAGGGACGACCACCGTGGATTATCGGGTATGCCCGTGGCATTGTTGTCGATCAGAATTCATCTCCCGTGGGTTGGTGCGTCAGCGATCGCTTTTGCCCCAGTCAGACGATGTGGTCGCCGAATCCGCTGCCCGTAGTTGACAGTTCAATTATCCCGCCGCGACATCAGATCTCGAGCGAACATGCACCAGTCGTATAGCCAGTACTATGCCGATCTCTGGCGACGACATTGGTGGTGGCGAGTGCGGCACGAAGTGGTGGTGCGTGAGCTGTCTCACGTCGCCACGCAATCAACAGTCGCCCTGCAATCACGGCGAATTTTGGATATTGGCTGTGCCGGTGGCGTTGCGTTCGATGATTTCTCAAGCTTCGGGGAAGTCTATGGCATCGAGCCCGATTCGCAGTTGGTCGACAGCACGCCGCAGTGGCGGCATAGGGTCGAACAGGTCATGTTCGGCCCGGAATATCAGCCGAATCAATCGTTTGATGTGATACTGATGCTGGATGTCCTTGAGCACATCGAAGATGACCATGCAGCGTTAGACAAACTGTTCGGGCTGCTCAAACCAGGTGGCTATGCCATCTTGACCGTGCCTGCGTTGGGATGGTTGTGGAGCGTCCACGATGACATCAATCTCCATTTTCGTCGGTACCATCGTCGTCCGCTAAAACAACTCCTCAAGCAGACTGGGTTTCAAGTACGTCGATTGCAATATCTGTTCGGGTGGTCGTTACCGCTGGTCTATCTGCGGAAATGGCTCAGCCCGCGAGACCTCAAGGAATACCACGTCGAAGTCCCCTCGGCTGCGATGAATGCGATCTTCGCTGGATTGACTCGCGGTGAGAATGCCGTGTCGAATCTGACGCGTCTTTCGCCGCCGCTCGGGAGTTCTCTGCTGGCGGTTGTGCGACGTCCAGAGGTTTGAGCAAAGATAGTCGTTGATCGCTCCGCGATCATAACGCGTGCGCAGTATCGACTCTGCATGAGATTGAAGTTGATCCGTACTCCAGAGTCGCCACTTCGAAAGCGTTATGATCGCGGAGCGATCAACGACTATCTTTGGGGCCGCCCATGAATGCTGATCGAATTCGAATCGCCTCATTCGATGTGGAGTGGTACACTCAATTGAGTCCAAGTTGTCGATCCGATCTATCCCCAAGTTCCGCGAGAAATCCACCGTGACCTATTGCCTGCTGGTCATGCTGGTATCTCTCGCGTGGCCAGATTTGGAGAAGCCCAAGCCCGATAGTCCATCGGCTTCAGCGACCATTGAGCTACCAGACGGTTCGGCCGACTGGCCGCAGTTTCGCGGCCCGGACGGTCAAGGTCATGGCATTGGCGAAAAGCTCCCTTCGAAATGGAGTGAAATCACCAATATTGCCTGGAAAACAGAGCTTCCCGGCCGTGGGTGGTCTTCGCCGGTCATTCATGGCAACAACATCTGGGTGACTGCGGCCATCACCGAAGGGAGCAGCCTGAAATTGCTGCGCGTCGATAAGACTTCGGGGAAGCTGGAACAGGAAATCACCGTGTTCCAGGTTCCGACTCCCGGGAAGGTGCATCCTAAGAACGGACATGCCTCGCCGACTCCGATCATTGACGAGGGGCGCATCTATGTTCACTTTGGGACGCACGGTACGGCCTGTCTCGACTTGGATGGGAAGATCCTCTGGAAGGCGACGCTCGTTTATTACCATCATCACGGC
>JAQGHS010000506.1 GCA_028291605.1 Planctomycetaceae bacterium
GTCCTCATGGCTGGGACTGCCAAGCAAATGGCCATCAGCGGCAATTGGATTGTGCCGTCGATTGGCGATCACACCTGGACGGAAAAACCGCCGTTGCCGCAATGGTTGGCGGGGATCTGTGCGCTGCTGCTCGGTGGATTTAACGAATGGACTATGCGGCTACCGTTTGCGGTGGCGGGTGTGGTCGTTGTGCTGCTGACGGTGCGGCTGATGACTCGGTTGTTTGATGCCCGAATTGGCTGGTTGTCGGGAATGGTTCAAGCGACGACGGTCTATACTGTGATGTATGCCCGGCTGGCTGAATCGGACATGCTATTGCTGGTGTTTGTGCTGGGGGCGATTACGGTCTTCCAAGAAGTCGAGACTCGATTTGCGACGTTAACACCCTCTGAATTGCAGCGTTATCGGCTGGCGTTTTGGATCTTATTCGGTCTCACAAATCTGGCCAAAGGGGTCGCCTTCGGCGCTGTCTTGATCGCCTTCACCTGTGGCGGCTGGATCTTGCTGAAGCGAGACTGGCAGGCCGTGCGACGCTGGTGGTCTCCGTTGGGAATTTTGCTGGGTGCGGCGGTGGCCGTGGCCTGGCCCGTGGCCGTCGTGTTCTACGATCCCGAGGCACTCGAGTTATGGAAGCGGCACTTGTTTGATCGAGCCGCTGGCACGCTGGGGTATACTCAGCCGCCTTGGTATTACCTCGTGCAGTGGCCGCTACAAATGCTGCCGTGGACTCCATTCCTGCTGCTGGCTGCTCCGG
Source organism: Planctomycetaceae bacterium (assembly GCA_028291605.1). Lineage (GTDB taxonomy): Bacteria > Planctomycetota > Planctomycetia > Planctomycetales > Planctomycetaceae > JAKFVC01. The sequence goes on from JAQGHS010000506.1 coordinate 755, forward strand.
CGTCATTGATGGCGGCGCGGCGTGAGGCGGGCAGTAATCGCTTTTGCTGGTGGTGGTTTCTGGGGCAGATGTGTTTGTTGTCCTGCTCTTCCGGGAAGCATCACCACTATCTGATTTACGCGTTGCCGGCCCTGTCGCCGATTGTCGCCCAGGGATTGGTGACCGCTGCGAGTCAGCTCAGCGATGTCAGCCGCTCGTGGAAACGTTGGACCGTTGGGTTGCCGATCATTGCCTGCTGCTTGCTGATCGCGGGTGTCGTGGCTGGCAGCCTGCGAAGTGAATGGCGGATTGACGGTTGGGCGTTTGTGCCGCTGGTCAGCGCGGGGTTTGTGATGCTCGCCTGGCAGTTGGCTCAGCGAAATGTGGTGCGATCGGGCGCCGTATTGCTAAGTCTCGTTGTCGTGGGACACGTCTATGCGCAGGTGGTCGTCATGCCACGCGTGGATACGTCGGCGGCGGACAAGCGATTCCTCGCCGAGGTCGATCGCACGGTCGGCCGCGAGCAAGTCCTGGCCGCCTGTGGCAGTCAGGAAATGGCTCAGCACATCTTCTATCTCGAACGTCCGATCATCGGCATCTGGAATCCCGCCGACCTGCCGCAGGCGTTGCCGCCGAGCGACCAGATTTTCGTCATCGCCCGCGGCAATGCTCGAGCAGAACTGGCTTTGCTGGGATCCGTTGAACAGATCCTGCAGAGCACCTACACGCGACGAGAGAAATCGCCGTCGGATCGGTTCACGTTGTTTCGAGTGAAGCCGGCTCCGTCGGTGGCATCGAAGTAGCATTAAAGTGGGATAGGCTTCCAGCCTGTCGATCGCGAAGCGACAAACGGCTGGCCAAGAGTCTGCGTCAATCAAAGTGATAATCGTAGGATGAATCGCCTCCAAGTTTGTCACTTGGGGTGACAAATGACAGGCTGGAAACCTATCCCACGACAATACGCCTACTTCAATGCCAGCTTGGGCTTCTCGCCACCGATCGAAATCAGGTGATTCAGCGTGCGCAGATACAAGCGACCGCCGGCCACGGCTGGCGTTGAATGCATCGTCTCACCCAGCGGATTCCGGGCGATCAACTCGTAGTTGTCTGTCGCTGACAGGACGACGATTTCGCCGTCCGCGGACGGGCAATAGAGCTTGTCGTCGATACAGATCAACGAACCATAGAACGTGCCGCCGACCCGCTTTTGCCAGACTTCTGCTCCCGTCTTGGCGTTGACGCACGTGGCAATTCCACTGTCAGAGATCATAAACAGCCAATCGCCTTTGGCGATCGGTGTCGGGACATACGGGCCGACTTTATCGACCTTGAAGGCGATGGTCCCGGCCATGGGATCAGCACTGTCTTTGGGATGGACGGCCACCAGGAAATTGCCGCCGCCGCCCGAACCGCAGGAGATCGTAATCAAGCCGCCGGCCGTAATGACGGGCGAACTGACACTGCGCTTATTGATCAGATCGGGAATCTCCCAGACGACCTTGCCTGTCAGCGGGTCGATGGCCTTCATCCCCTTATTCGATTCATTCATGATCAGCTCGTCCTTGCCGGACGAATTCTTGCGAAAGCAAGGGGTCGAATAGGGGACAGTCGTGCTCTCGCAAGGTAACTGCCAGACAGTCTCGCCGGTCTTCTTGTCGACCGCGATGACACTGCTCTGGCCGCCGCCCTCTTTATCCTGAGAATTAATCAGGATGACGAGATTTTCGTAGAGGATGGGTGAGACCCCCGCACTGTGCTGACTGACGTAAGAACCCAGGTTTCGCTTCCACTTTTCCTTGCCGTCATGGGTCATGGCCAGCAGCGTATATTCTTCAGGTGCCGACCAGGAATGGTAGACCATGTCCGCATCACAAGTCGCGGAAGGGGAGGCAAAGCTGTTGAGCTTGTGCCGCTTATGGACCGCGGAGGCATAGCTCTGGGTCCAGAGTATCTTGCCGGCGGTATTCAGTGCGAAAACCTTGCGTTCCGCCGTGGCGTCATTGGCCCCCGTGAGGAAGATCTTGTCGCCCCACAGGACCGGTGAAGAATGTCCCGCGGCGGGAAGTTCCACCTTCCAATGATAATCCTTCTCCGTCCAGGACGTCGGAATCGTCTTGGCATCACTGATACCAGTCCCATTCGGACCCCGGAATCGAGTCCACTCTTGTCCCCAAGCCAGCGAGGTCATCGCCACGGCTACGATCCAGACAACACTGGCACCACGTACCACTCGCATGGAACAACTCCCGTTTGAGTCTTCAGGAACAGCCGACGTCTCAGCCAGCATTCGAATTCGCCCCTATGCTAATCGATGCAACTGGAATTGCCAACGCGGGATAGGTTACTGATGCGTTCGGATGTCGGTTTCCAGTGAGGCAGATATGAATAATCACTGATGTAATTTTGCCGGATTTGACTCACCGCAGAGACACCATGTCGAACTATGCCACCCCCCTCGCCCTGGTACTCCGGGGAGAGGGGAGCGACTTTTTATCATATTCCCGTGTTTTCTCGGATCACATCACTTGTGTAGATACCACTGGGGCAAGCCCAGTGGCGGGGGCGTCAACACAGAGGCCGGGGCGGCCAGCCTACGGGTTTGGGGACGACGTTCCGCTGCGGCATAGCAGTTGCCTTGAGAAGAAGTCAGAATAATCATTCGGGATTCAGCTCAGACTGACCGCGGACGTGCATGTAAAATGGGCAGCGGTTGCTGTCTGTCGCAGCAGCGCCGGATATCAGTTATTGACGCAAGTTCTTTTCTGATTGGATGCTCAATGATGGTGGGCAATCGTGCGATCATGTGGCATGATTGCCTTGCGAGTCGCGCGGCGAACTGGCGAAATTTTTCCAATCAGCACGATTGGGAAGATCGTTAGAACTGTCTCGGCGACTCGTTTCGCATTTGATACTGATTTGACGATAGTGCTTCGTTACGGCCAAATATTCGGGTGCCATTGGCTGTGCCAGTGCTTTTCCGGACAGCCGGTGAACTATCGGCTCTGGCATAGCCAGTGGCACCCGACCCGAATATGAAGATGCGTCATGGATGGCCAAGAAATACAGCCGCCGCGGTGAGCCGGACGAGTTTCGTCTGCGTCTCACCCATTGAAAAAATGAAGAAATTCAGAAAGTCCGTGAGATGACCATTCGTGTGGCCTTGCACCATCGCACCGCGTACCACTACGACCGCCCCATTACCGTTTCACCGCAGGTGGTTCGATTGCGGCCGGCGCCTCATTGCCGCACGCCGATTACTAGCTATTCGATCAAGATCTCGCCGGAAACGCATTTCCTGAACTGGCAGCAGGATCCGTACGGCAATTTTCTGGCGCGACTGGTCTTCCCGGAAAAGACATCCGAATTTGTCGTGGAAGTCGACGTGGTTGCGGAAATGACCGTGATCAATCCCTTCGATTTCTTCCTGGAACCCGATGCGAACGATTTTCCGTTTGAATACTCGGAGGCGGCCAAGACGCAGCTCCACCCCTATCTGGCCTTGGAGAAATCGTCTCCAAAGCTGGATGCCTTCGTCGCCGGGGCGCCGCATGAGTCGGTGGGCACGGTCAACTTTCTGGTCGATCTGAATCGCTATGTGCACGAAGCGGTCGGCTATGTGATTCGGCTGGAGCCGGGTGTGCAAACCGGCGAAGAAACGCTCACCAAGCAGAGTGGTTCGTGCCGGGATTCCGCCTGGTTGCTGGTGCAACTGGTGCGGCACCTGGGTTTGGCTGCGCGGTTTGTGTCTGGCTATTTGATCCAGTTGAAGCCGGACCAGGCGCCGATTGAAGGGCCGACCGGTTCGGCGACCGATTTCACCGATCTGCATGCCTGGGCCGAAGTTTTTCTACCCGGCGCGGGCTGGGTAGGGCTCGATCCGACATCGGGACTGCTGGCCGGCGAAGGCCACATCCCACTGGCCGCGACACCCGATCCTGAATCGGCGGCCCCGATCACCGGCGGAGTTGAAGACTGCGAATGCAAATTTGGGTTCGACATGTCGGTGCAGCGCATTCACGAGGATCCGCGCGTTACGAAACCTTACACCGAAGAACAGTGGACCTCGATCGAGCATCTGGGCGAAGAAGTCGATCGCAAGTTGGCCGCGGGACCGAAACTCTTCACGATGGGGGGCGAGCCGACATTCGTGTCGATCGATGATCGCGACGGGGAAGAGTGGAATACGGCCGCTCTCGGCAAGAACAAGCGGAAGCTGGCGGGGACACTGTTCCTGCGGATGGCCGAGAAGTTTGCGACGTCACCATTGCTGCACTTTGGACAAGGGAAATGGTACCCGGGCGAGCCACTACCGCGCTGGGCCCTGACGTGTTACTGGCGGAAGGATAAGCACCCGATCTGGAAGCGTCCTGAACTGATCGCGGAAGATGATCGCGATTATGGAAGTGACTCAGGTGATGCCCATAACTTCATCCATCGCCTGGCCGATCGCTTGCAAGTGAATACAGAACATATCTTGCCGGGCTACGAAGATACGTGGTTCCACTTGCTGAAGGAGCGGAAGCTGCCGGTCAATGTCGATCCTTTGCAGTCGAACCTCAAGAAGCCCGAAGAGCGGACGCGGCTGGCCAAGCTATTGGAAAGGGGGCTCAATGAGGTCGTGGGGTTTGTGTTGCCATTAAAACCGGCGACCGATACGCCGACCAATATCACTTGGAAAAGTGGTTCGTGGTTCCTGCGTCAGGAGCGGATGTATTTGATTCCGGGTGATTCACCGATGGGCTATCGTCTGCCGCTCGATTCGCTGCCGTGGGTGGCTCCGGGAGAGACCCCGCGAATCTACGAACGCGATCCGCTGGCTGATCGGCCTGAGCTTCCCTCGGCGTACCGCGAGAACCGGCCGCATCCCTTCAACTACACGGTGAATCCCAACGGCAACGGGAATGGAAATGGCCACCCTTACGGCACGGGTGAGCCGCCGGTTGCTCAGTCGCTGCGCTGGGTCACGCAGATGGCAAACTCCACGGTCGAAGCAGCCAGCAAAGCCATGATCGGATTCGGTGAGGCTGTCGGCTTCGGCCAGGACAAGGATATCGCCGGGGGAACCGCCGCGGTGATGGAGCCCGATCTCGCAACATCCACGACCCCGGTCGAGACGACTTACCAAGCGACGGCCGCGACGACTGAAGTCGCGCCGAAGTTGAATGAATCAGCCTCGACATCGATCCGCACGGCCCTCTGTGTGGAAGCACGGGGTGGCGTATTGCACGTCTTCATGCCGCCTGTCGGATTGATCGAAGAGTACCTGGAATTAATTGCTGCGGTCGAGGAAACGGCCGCCCAGTTGTCGTTGCCGGTCCGCATCGAAGGCTACACACCGCCGCGCGATTACCGCGTAGAACAGTTCGGCGTGACCCCCGACCCCGGCGTCATCGAAGTCAATCAGCAGCCCGCTAACAACTGGCGCGAATTGGTGCATAACACGAGTGTGCTCTATGAAGAGGCTCGTCAGTCACGGCTGTGTACTGAAAAATTCATGCTGGATGGCAAGCACACCGGCACCGGTGGCGGAAACCACATTGTCCTCGGCGGACCGTCACCCAAGGACAGCCCGTTCCTGCGACGGCCCGATTTGCTGGCCAGCCTCGTCGCTTATTGGAACAATCGCCCTTCCCTCTCGTACCTGTTTTCCGGCCTCTTCATCGGTCCGACCAGCCAGGCACCCCGTGCCGACGAGGGACGGAACGAAAGTGTGTATGAACTCGAGCTGGCCTGTTCCCAAGTTCCGCTGACGGGTCAGGTTTCACCGTGGCTCGTGGACCGCCTGTTCCGCAACTTGCTCGTTGATTTGACCGGTAACACCCATCGTGCCGAGTTCTGCATCGACAAGCTGTATTCCCCCGACAGTTCGACAGGTCGCCTGGGTCTGGTCGAAATGCGCGGGTTCGAAATGCCTCCGCACGAACGGATGAGCTTGACCCAGCAACTGCTCGTGCGGGCCATGCTGGCGTGGTTCTGGAAGACGCCATACCGCCAACCGCTCGTGCGCTGGGGGACGTCGCTGCATGACAAATTCATGCTGCCGCACTTCGTCTCGCAGGACTTCGGCGAGGTCCTCGACGACCTGGCTGACGCGGGCTTCAAGTTTGATCGTGAGTGGTTTGCCCCGCACTTTGAGTTCCGCTATCCCATGATCGGGCAGATCGAGCAACAGGGACTGACGTTGGAAGTGCGGCAAGCCGTCGAACCGTGGAACGTCCTGGGTGAAGAACCGGGAGCCGGTGGCACGGCGCGCTATGTGGACTCCTCTGTGGAGCGTGTTCAAGTCAAAGTGAAGGGGATGACCGATCTGCGGCACGTGGTGACTTGCAACGGGCGGCGAGTCCCCTTACGAGCGACTGGGGTCCAGGGAGAATATGTGGGCGCCGTGAGGTTCCGGGCCTGGCAGCCGCCCTCATGTCTGCATCCGACGATTCCCCCGCACGCACCGCTGGTATTTGATCTGATCGACGCCTGGAATCAACGGTCCATCGGCGGCTGCAAGTGGGATGTGTCGCATCCGGGGGGACTCAACTTTGAGTTCTTCCCCGTGAATGCGAATGTCGCGGAAAGCCGCCGGGTAGCGAGATTCTCGTCAATCGGGCATACTCCAGGTTCAAAGGCTGTGCCGCCGGTCGAGATCAATGCGGATTATCCGCTGACACTGGATCTGCGACGGCCGGTGTATCCTGCCATGCCAGGGAATGGTCCGTGACGTTAAAGTAGCCACACTCGCCAGAGTGTGGGAAGTAAGCGGAAAGACCCACGTTCTGGCGAACGCGGCTACAGTCGCTTCCGTCGGGCTACTCAGGATCGGTCGTCGAAGTCATAGGGAGATGCAGCGAAAATGAGTTTAACCACCGGTACGGTGAGTGCTCACCCGACCGGCGAGTTCGCGTCACTTTATCAGCCGTCCAGCCATTTCTATGACGAAATGGTCTCGGCTGGCGGCGGCATTCGTCCGGCTTGGGCTCAGTTCGTACCGAGCTTGGACGAATTGGGAGCGGACGGCCTGACTCAACGCACCGAACAAGCGCGTCGCCTGCTGCGCGAAAACGGCGTGACGTACAACGTCTATGGTGCCTCGCAGGATCTCGAGCGTCCCTGGGATCTCGACCCCCTGCCGATCCTGTTGCCCGAATCGGAATGGGAGCCGTTGTCCGAAGCCGTGCAACAGCGGGCGTTGTTGCTGGACCGATTCCTCGCGGATATCTATGGTCCCCAAACGGTTCTGAAATCAGGCGTACTGCCCCCGCATGCTATCTTTCAACACCCGGGATATCTGCCGCCTTGTGCTGGAATTGTGCCGCCGGGTGGTGTGTTTCTCCATTGGTACGCAGCGCAGTTGGCCCGACGTCCCGACGGCAGTTGGGCCGTGCTGGGGGATCGTACTCAAGGACCTTCGGGAGCCGGCTATGCGGTGGAGAACCGGATCATCGTCTCCCGCACCCTGCCCCAGGATTTTCAAAGTTCCAATGTCGTCCGGCTGGCTTCGTTCTTCATCACGCTGCGGAACACGCTGACCAATCTGGCGCGACAACACCGTGACAATCCCCGCGTGGTGTTGCTCACCCCGGGGCCGAGCAGCTCCCGCTATTTCGAAGACGTGTACCTCGCCCGCTACCTGGGATACGCGCTGGTGGAAGGGGGCGATCTGACGGTACGTGGCGTGGGGGTCTATCTGAAGACCCTGGGAGGCCTGCTGCCCGTCGATGTCATCCTGCGGAGAATGGTCGATGCAGATTGCGATCCGCTCGAACTGCACCCCGATTCCAGTTGGGGAATTCCGGGCCTCGTGCAAGCGGCGCGCGACGGGCAGGTGGTCATCGCCAATGCGCTCGGCAGCGGCTATCTGGAAGCACCCATCCTGCAACCCTACCTGCCGGCAATCTGTCGTCACCTGCTGGGGCAAGACCTCAAGCTGCTGGGTGCCCAAACCTGGTGGTGTGGTCAGCGAGAACAACGACTCTATGTCGAAGAGAACCTCGACAAACTGATCATTCGGCCCGCGTTTCGGCAGCGTAAGGTTCGAACGCATGCTGGCTGGCTGCTTTCCGCTGATGACAAGGCCAAGTTGCTGGCAGAAATGAGAGCTCATCCCAACCAGTTCGTCGCACAGGAGCCGATCACCGGATCGACGGCCCCGATCTGGAATGGCACCGAGTTACAGCCGTGGCATGTGACCTTCCGGGCCTATGCGGTCGCTCATGAAGGGGGCTACCAGATCATGCCTGGCGGCCTGGCCCGAGTGGCGCCCCGGTCGGAGATGCTGACCGAGTCGATGACTGCCGGACAGCGCAGCAAGGATGTCTGGATCCTCGCCGACCGTCCCGTGGAAACGGTTTCGTTGTTGCGTCCTCCCAGCACGGCGCTGGAACTGCGGCGCACCGGTAACGATCTTCCCAGCCGGGCCGCCGACCACCTGTTCTGGCTCGGACGACTCATTGAGCGATCCGAAGCCAAGGTCCGTCACGTACGCAGTGTTGTCGCCCGCATGACTAGTGAACTGCAACCCGCCGGACTGGCGGAGTTACACATGCTGTTCGTCGCATTGGATGACACTTGGGAATCACCAGTCGCCGACCTTGATCTCGACGACCCCGAGGGCTGGCCCAAGCTGCGAGAGGCTGTGTGGGAATTTCTGTACGATCCCAAGCGCAAGGGCGGATTGCTGGAAACCCTGCATAATGCCAACCGAACAGCGTCGATCGTTCGAGACCGCATTTCAGTCGATGGGTGGCGGATCGTCAATCAGCTCGAATTACATCCCCAAGCCGACGACGAAGACGAACCGGTCGCCGTCGATCTGGCGGAAGCCTTGACGCCGCTGAATCATCTGTTGACTTTGCTCTCGGCATTTAGTGGACTGAGCACGGACAGCATGACGCGTGGCCCCGGTTGGCGATTCCTCGATATTGGTCGCCGCATCGAGCGCGCTCTCCAGACCGTGCGGTTGATTCGAGGCTTGCTGGTTGATGCCCAAGCCGACCTGCTGCCGCGACTGGAAGCGATGCTCGAAATCGCCGATAGCTCGATGACCTACCGCTATCGCTATCTGACCACATTGCAGTTGGCACCAGTGCTCGATCTCGTGTTGGTCGACGAAACCAATCCCCGCGCGGTGGGTTTCCAACTGGTTGCTTTGGCGGAACATGTCAAGAACTTAAGTCGCGATCGGGGTGAGTTCGTCCGCAGCCCGGAACAGAAGCTGATGCTGTCCGCGCAGGCGGCATTGCGACTGGTCGATGTGGAAGCATTTTGTTCGGTGAATGGACTGGAAGACCGTGTGCTGCTGGATGATTTCCTGGAGCATGTGGCGTTGGACTTGCGATCGCTTTCGGACAGCATTACGCATACTTACCTGACACACACGGCGACCGCGCGTCATCTCGATACGGCGGTTTCGTCCAACAGAAAGTAGTGCTCATGCAATACTCCGTCAGACATACGACGACGTATTCCTACTCGGATGCCGTAGCCCTCTGCCAGAATCAGATTCATCTGACGCCGCGGCCGACGCCGTGGCAGTCGTGCGCCGATTTTGAGCTGGAGATTTCCCCCGAACCGGTCATCCGGCGTTGCTGGACCGATATCTTCGGCAATGAAGTCTGGTATTTTTCAATTGAAGAGCCGCACAAAGAACTGTCGATCACGGGGCGCAGCAAAGTGGCGGTCATTCAGCACTCCGCGACCACACAACGGCTGACGCCCGCCTGGGAGACAGTTCGCGACCAGTTGGCCGAGGCCGGCACGCTGGAAATGCGATTGGCCGCCCAGTTCTGTTTTGAGTCGTGGTATGTGCATTATCTGCCTCAAGCTCTGGAATTTGCGGCAGCAAGCTTTGAGCCGAATCGACCGATTCTCGACGCAGCAATGGATCTGATGAGCCGCATTCACGCGGAATTCAAGTACATTCCAGCATCGACGGCAGTGACGACCTCCACAGCAGAAGTCAAGCAGCGACGTTGCGGTGTGTGCCAGGACTACGCACACCAGCAGATAACCTGCCTGCGGAGCCTGGGGTTGGATGCTCGCTACGACAGTGGTTCTT
>JAQGHS010000531.1 GCA_028291605.1 Planctomycetaceae bacterium
TATACCGCGGTCCTCGAAAAATTCCCGAAGCCCGAGCATCTCGACAAGATCCTGAATGAATGGGCCTTGTCGAACTACGAAGGCAAAGACTACGCCCGCTCGGACGAAGTTTTTTCCAAGCTGATCAAAGAAGTCCCCGACAGTGATCTGGCCGACAATGCAGGTCTCAGCTTGGCTGAAAGCGATCTGGTATCGGGGAAGCTGGACGCCGCACGTGAAAAATTCCAGGCTCTCGAAAAAGGTCCGAAGTCGGATGAGATTGTGCAGCAGACTTCGCTCTACCAGTTGATCGGAATTGGCGTCGAGAAGCAGGACTGGGCGGATGTCCGAACCCGTGCCGAAGCCCTGACGACTCGCTTTCCCGAAACGAAGTACAAATGGTTCGCCGAGATGCACTGGTCGGAAGCCGATTTGAATCTCAAAGAAAACGCCAAGGCCATCGAACGGCTGAAGACCGTTGTCGCTCAGAAGGGTAATGCCCAGATCGCCAACGAAGCCTGGTTTGGACAGGCGTGGGTGCTACTGACAGAAGCCCAAAATCGCGAGAAGCAATACGACGATGTCGCGGCAACGGTCGCGGCGTGTCGAGCCTGGAAACCCGATCTTCCCGTGCTTTATATCCTGGATGAGATTGCCGGCCGGTCATTAAAAGCGCAGGCCAAATTCCCCGCAGCGATCGCCACGTTCCAACGCATCGTAGACGATCCTAACGGTCGGCGGACCGAAACAGCCGCCAAGGCCCAGTTCATGATCGGTGAGATCTACCTGCTGCAAAAAGAGTATGCGAAAGCCGAAGCCGAGTTTCTGAAGGTTGAAATCCTCTACAAATTCCCGGAATGGCAGGCCCCGGCACTCTTCCAGGCAGGAAGCTGTCAGGAAGAGTTGCAGCACTGGAAAGACGCCGCCAAATCGTACGAGGCCTTAATCAAGGATTATCCGAAATCGGAGTATGCCAAGATGGCCACGGAACGGTTGCCGAAGGTGAAACTGAAAGTCAAATAAGGTCGATTATTTGAAGATTTTTTTGCCACGGATGAACACGGATGAAACACGGATTGGGTCAATGTGTTCGGGAGTCTTCCAAAGTAGCCTTCTCCAATCCGTGGCTAAAAAATCTTCGTTGCTACTGTGTGAAGATCACGCCATAGCCACAGATCCAACTGTCAGCGTGGCCCATCAGGCCGATGATCGGCTGAGTCCCTGACGTCATCAGGACGGGAGGCTCCGGCTTATGAACTGGCAAATTCATCGAGGGCGATTGGTAGGTGCGTCCGACATCCAGGCCGTTGCGAGTCACGCGGGCAAATGAAATCTGAATATGGCCGTTACCCATCTGGTTGACAAAACCGTTGATCGCGTAGCCAGGACGGGCTCGTAATTCAATCACTTGTGGAATACCCTCCGGGGACCCCTGCCAATCGCCTGACCGGAGCCCCAGTTTGGTGAAGTACACCGGTTGAATTGCCTTGACGGTTGCCGCATTCTCACCACTGAAGTATACCGCATAGTTGAGACCGACCAGAAATCCAGGAGGATCCATCAGCTTTTCGAAGGGCTGACCGTGTGGCGGTCTTGCATATTCCGATTTCATGTAACGCCTCTGCTGGACCTTCTTCTCGACCTGGTTCAGCAAAGCCAGCAGCGGCGAATCCCAATCTCGAACTTCCAGCGCTTTGCCTAGCAGTTGTTCGTTCTTTGTCTTCTCAACTCCACTCGATTGCTCAACCGCCTGCTGCAGCCAGAACATCGCCCGGTCTGCAAACTGGGCTTCGCTGTGGTCCTTTTTTGAGTTCGCAAAACTCAGCCAGTCGTTGCTCAACTGGACAATGGCGGCCTGGTCCGTCGGGTTTTTCAAATCGCTTTCGGCCAGACTCTTCAGTTGAGCTTGATCGCCAGCAGCGAGTAGCGGCAGTCCCTCGTCCCATTTCCCTTTCCGCAGGCACAGCCAACGACCCCATTTCGACTTGGCTTCGGCATCGTCAGCGCTGCTCTCTAATGTCTTGCGGGCCGCATCGGCGATGGCAAATTCTTTCGCGAGTTCTTCGGCTTCTTTCTTAAGTGCATTGACGTCGGCCTGGGCCGCCTTGTCTTTGGCTTTGAGTGCCACTGGGCCAGCCAATGTCGCGAGTTCGATGGCCTGCTGAAAACGCTCGGCCGATTTCAATCCGTCAATCAGCGGCAAGAGTTTTTCAAGCAATTCTTTATTGAGCACCGGGCCCTTGACCTTCGCCCCGAGTGCTTTCGCCAGGAGTGTCTGGAGTTCCGGCGCGTCGACATCAAATTCTGAACACATCTTGTCCGCCAGCGCGAAGGCTCGCGCAACGTCACCGGCCTCCACTGCAAATTCTCGAGCCATTTCCAGACTCATATATTTCGTCACCGGATCACCTGGCGATTCCGTACTAAACTGCTCGAGTTTTGCCGAGAGAGCGAGCTTGTCGGAGTCCTTTTTTAAGTCCGCAAATTCTGCCGCGAACCTCTCTCGAATTTTCACCGACAAGGCTTGTCGGGCAGGAAGTTCCGGTATCACCCGTGAGGCTAGCGCGCCCTCCACTTGCGGAGGCCCTGCCGTTGGCGTAGTCGTTGGTGCCGCGGGGACAGATTTGGAGGCCGGTTTGGCTCTCGATGCGACCGGTCTTCCCGCCGGCAATGCGGGCCCCAGAGTGATCTGAGTGAATACGCAATTCGCGGCGGAAAAAACTCCCAGTTGATCACCCGCTTTGCTCTTCCAATTATTTTTCAACGATAACCGCGAGAAATCACCTTTCCAATCGACGACCGTCAGACCGTCCACACGGACTTCGATGCCATCTTCACGAACAATTGCATCCAGATCGAAGGGTTTTCCGATTTCGGATCGGAATCCGGGCAGTGAGGTTTCATTGTCGTTCCATTCCCGCCCATCCACGTACTGCAAGCCAGAACTGCCCGAATTTGCAAAACAATCCATGGCAAATAGCGCAGAGTGGCCGTCACAATTCAGAATCACGCCGACAGAAGTGAGATCCGCGCCGGGACTCTCCAGCCGCGTCCCGCGCACGTGCAACGTATATTGGGCCGGAACGGGAACCGGCAGCGCGATCCGGCATCCAGGGGTTCCAGCACCGGCCGCTTCCATCTTGTCTGCTTCAATGTTCCATTTTCCATCTGAATACTTCGAGTCCTTCATCAGCGGCAGTACGTTGACGACCGGGCCGCTGAGAGCCTGTGTGGACTCCTTGGATGTTTTTCTCTGCTGCCGCGAACGTCCGAAGAACTTGGACTTAACCTCGTCAGACCCATCGGGCGGAATCACGGTCGGCTCAGGCTCAACTGTCTCTGGCTGTTCCTGCGTCTTCGCCAGCGGTTCGGATTTGACGGGGGTCGCCTTAGCGATCTCTACCGGTTTGTGAGCAGGGGGCACGGCGGGAACTGGCGACTTCGGGGGACCGCTGCGAAACACGATCAAACCGGCGATCAGCACCACGAGCAACCCGCCACCAATGGCGACAGGAATTGGGATACTCATTCCACCGACAGATAGTCGTCCCGATTTTGCGCTGCGTCTCTTACTCGAAACTGCTGCGTCGGGCGACTCTTCGGCGAAATCAATGTCGGAAAACTCATTCCCACCGTCCAGCCGATCACGGAGTTCCGCGTCATACGCAGCCTTGGAGGCCGGCTTCAACAGGCACAAGCGCGCCCGCGAGACTTCGTTCAGCAACTTCTGGCAATCGGCGGCATGCTCACCTGACTGAAATTTGCGGAGAAATCCCAACTGTCGGTCGGCCGCAGCTTCAATCACTTGCGGATCTGACTCAAAGTTTTCCAATCCGAGCAATCGGTAATGAGACGGCGGCTGGTCCTTCGGCGCAATTCCCAGCCACTTGTAATACGGATCGAAAGTTGCGGACATTGACTACCTGCCGTGGAAAAAACTTGGGCCTCATCGCGTGAGCACCCGCGACTGAACGCTGCGACTACATCTTAACGGTTTGAGGATTTGTTGTTGAAGTACGCTTCGACGATACCATCCATGAAATCTGTGAATGTGCCCAAAGCAGACTCGCAAAAATCATGAACTTAGGTGAGCCCGATGGCGTAAGCCCCGGGATTCTGGACGTGGGATGGGCTTCCAGCCTGTCATTTGTCACCTCAAGTGACAACCCCGAAGTCCATTTATCCTACGATCGCCACGTTGACCGCCATACTCTTGGTTCACTGCCTTGTCGCTGCGCGATTGACAGGCTGGAAGCCTATCCCACGGAATCCGGGAGCTGACGCCGCCCGGCTCACCTGCGTAATTTCTTACCCAAACTCACTGATCTACTGTAACTCTTATGCCAATTCAGAGATCTTTGACGTCGTCTCCCTGCCGGTTTCGCATCATTTCGACGGTCGATTCGTCAAACCTTACTGCCGAAATCGCTGCGAATTCGGCATTCCACGGCCCAAACTGAGTGAACCTGTCTAGAAATCGGCCTGAGAATTGCTACAACAAAGGCAATCGACAAGGACCGTCGTCGTGTGCGGTCACCTGACCCTCGACGTGGCGCCGTTCCGATTTACAATAGATCAGACGCTCGTTCCGCAAACTGCGACAACGGGTACAGGAATGGAATACGACCCGTGAACTCGACTGGGGAAGCTCCTCCTCAAACCGTTTCTCGCGCGATTCCGCCCCACGGAAACTCATAGATGCCAGAGACTTTTGAAACTCCCTCGGGAGCATTCTCGCGACGAGACAATGCGCTTGGGTATTCGGCTGCGAACCGTTCGCTGGCAACGTTGGCCGTAGTCGCTTGGGGATTGCTGCTGCCCGTCATCGCGTCGGCTCAGGCCCCCCCGGCGGAACCGGATCTCGGGGCAGCAGCTCCGATTGGCGCGGAAGATCTGGCCAAGCCAGCCGCGGCCGCAGGGGCCGTCGTGAATCCCGCGGCGGATCCGTTTCCCGCGCCCGAGGAAAAAAGCTATCTGATCCCGACCGATCCGATCCAGTTGTTTCTGGCGGGCGGGTTCCTGATGTGGCCGATCTTGTTGTCTTCGGTCATTTCGCTCTGGTTCGTGCTGGAACGCATGGTCGTGTTACGCCGGCGGCGAGTCATCCCGCGGGCATTTGTCGATCGCTTCATCCAACATCTGGAACAAGGCAAACTGAACGCCGAAACGGCACTGCGGCTGTGCGAAGAAAACCTGAGCCCCATCGCTGACGTCTTCGCGCATGGCATTCGCAAGTGGGGTAAGACCAGCGTCGAAGTGGAACAAGCCATCATTGACGGTGGCGAACGGCAAATTTCGCAGCTCAGAACTCACCTCCGCATCATCAATGGCGTGGCGACGGTCGCACCGCTGCTCGGATTGCTGGGGACCGTCGTGGGAATGATCATGTCATTCAACGAACTCGCCCAGGGAGGCGATGCGGACCGTGCTCAACGGCTGGCGGGTGGTATTGGAGTCGCCTTGATCACGACCGCCGCCGGGCTGTTCGTCGCGATTCCGTCGTTGATTCTCTACATGTTTTTGTCCGGGCGTGTTGACGGACTGGTGATGGAAATGGATGGCCTGGCTCAAAAGGTGGTAAACTTGATTTCGAACGAGGGGCTCGCAAGCCGTCCTCGGACCAATGTTGCCAAGACCAATTCTGCCCCGGTG
>JAQGHS010000543.1 GCA_028291605.1 Planctomycetaceae bacterium
CCTGCGTCCTGTAACTGTGATAAAACCCACACTGTCAACGACGTTCATTTACGTAACACACACCAGAAAGCGAGACTTTCGATGATTGGCAAACGCGCGTGGCTCTTGGGCTTGAGCGTATCGTTCATGGGCGTGGCAGCATTCGCCGCGGACCCGAAGACGACTGTCGTGGCTTCCGGACTCGACAATCCCTCGGGCCTGGCCGTTCAGCACAGCACGGGCAATATCTTCGTCGCCTCGCGGCCCGGCGTGCAGCGCCTGGTTCTCGGTGAGAAGCCTGCCGTGCATAACGAAGTGGGCAGCTTCGATACGGATATCTACGGCAAGGGCCCCAAGTACAACATCGGGCCCCTAGGAGTGGGGATGCTCGACGACGAGCACCTGGTGGTCGCCGATGGCAGCCATCCCGATGAAAAAGAAGTCGTCTTGGTGATGAAGGTCGGCAAGGAATCCCCCAAGACTCAGCACACCGCCAAGGACGCCGTCCATGTCCTCGGGCCGATCAAGGCCGGCAAAGACTCGGCCAAGGGTGAAGGCAACTACTACGGCGTCGCGATCAACAAGCACGCGATTTACATCACCTGCAACGGTGACGACACCAAGGGTTGGGTCGCCAAGTCTGATCTGAAAGACGGCAAACCGGGTGCATTGACTCCCTTCATCGCGACCAAAATCGCCACCAACGTTGATGCCCCCGTGGGCATTACGTTCTCCCCGGACGGCAAGGAACTCGTCATCAGCCAGATGGGCGAAATGAACGTCGCCAATGACAGCCTGTTGACGATGTACAACCCTGCGGACGGCAAGTTGATCAAGGCACTGAAGACGGGTCTGCACGACATCGCCGGTTTGGCCTACAGCCCGAAGACTGGCAAGCTGTATGTCGTCGACTTCGCCTGGGTCAAGACCAGCGAAGGTGGCCTGTTTGAATTGACCGTCGAAGGCGACAAGGTCACCGCTAAGAAGGTGCTCAGTCTCGACAAGCCGACGTCTCTCGCCTTTGGCAAGGACGGACATCTCTACATCACCGAATTCGGCACCAGCGCCGATGAGAAGAAGCCCGCGGGCAAGGTCATTCGCGTTGATGCTGAGTTGTAATTCTCATTGGATTGGATTCGTCGGTGCGGCGGGAGCCTCGCCTGCCAGCCGAACAAAAGTTGACGGTTAAAGCACTTTAACCGGCCTGAAAGAGTTGATGACTTCCCAGCCCGATTCGCAAACGGTACCGCTCACTCCACATGGAGTGCTGGAAACGGCGCTCTATGTGGATGATCTGATCGTCGCCGAAAAGTTTTATACATCCCTGCTGGGGTTGGAAAAACATTCGATCGATCCGAAGCGGCATCTGTTCTATTATTGTGGTTCGGGAATGCTGCTGTTGTTTCTAGTGGGAGCCACCAACCATCCAGGATTGGTGGTCGGAGGGGGCGAGATCCCGGCTCACGGCGCTGTCGGGCCGGGACATATCGCCTTCCGCATCTGGGCCTCAGAAATTGAACTCTGGAGGTCCCGACTGGCAGCAGCCGGCGTACCGTTGGAAACCGAAATCGTGTGGCCTCAAGGGGGGCACTCACTTTACTTCCGGGATCCTTCAGGAAATAGTTTAGAGCTGGCAACGCCCCAATTGTGGGGTTTTCCAGAATCGTAACGGCGTGTCCCGACTCTTCCGAGCCGGGACATTCCGACTGAGATACACCCGGCTCAGACAGTCGGGCGACAAACTTAACAGAAACCGAGGAAATTGTTACATGACCGCACGTGTTGGACTCCCCGCTCCCGAAATCACCGTTCAAGCTTATGACCGTCGCAAAGACGGCACCGACGCGCAATTCTCGAACGTGAATTTGGCCGATTTTCGCGGCAAGTGGGTTTGCCTGTACTTCTACCCTCTCGACTTCACCTTCGTCTGTCCGACCGAAATTGTGTCGTTCAACGACAACATTGGCGAATTCGAAGACCGCGACTGTATCCTGCTGACCGCCAGTACCGACAGCGCCTACTCGCACAAGGGCTGGTGTGACGCGCATAAGGATCTGGCCCAGATGAAGCATCTGATGCTGGCCGATACGACGCGCAAGCTGACCGAAAGCTTCGGCATTCTGATGGAAGACCAGGGAATCGCTTACCGCGGGACGTTCCTGATTGATCCTCAAGGGATCATTCGTTACGCCAGCGTGAACGACCTGAGCGTCGGCCGCAACGTCCCGGAAGTTTTGCGAGTCCTTGATGCTCTGCAGACCGACAAACTGTGTCCGTGCAACTGGAAGAAGGGTGAGGGGACGTTGAACTAACGTCTGTCGCTCGATCAAAAAAAGTTCGCAGCCCGGGGGTTACTCAAACCCACCGGGCTGTTTTCACAACTGAGGATTGTTTCAAAAATGTTTCCACTCCCCCCCGTGACGGAATTCGCCGTCGATGAAAAGGTCCTCCAGACACTCAGCCGGTTGCGTGAATTGTTTGGAGATCAACCTCTTCCCGAACCCTTCTTGATCTATGGTCGAGTCCCCGCGTTCCTGCAGGATTTCTACATGAATTTCAAGAAGTTCGTATGGACCGACGGGCAAATCACGGCTCAAACCAAGGCCACCATTGCGTTAGCCGTCTGCGCTGTAAAAAAATGCCAGCCGTGGAGCAAGATCATGGTCGCACGCGGCCAGCAATTAGGCCTGAACGAACAATACCTGACTGACACCATTGCCGTCGCAGCCACCTGCGAGATGTACAATGTCTTCTTCAAGTTCCGCGACATCAGCGGCAGCGACATCTACAACGGCATGAGCGTCGGTTTACGAGCCCACACCTTTGCGAACACCTCTCTCGACGACAAGACCATCGAACTGATCAACGTGGTCATCAGCGACATCAATGGCTGCAAGCCTTGCACTTCAGGCCATGTGGAAAAGGCCCGGCAATTGGGTGTCTCGCACGAAGCCTTGCAAGAGGCCATTCAATGTGCGGCGACGATGCTGGCGGGAGTGTCGTTCTTGAATGCGGTGCAGTGACATTTGAGAGGTGGGCTTGCATTATCGCACAGCATGGGTAGGTTGCCATTTATGGACCGACCGACCTGGATCTTATGGAATCGTTGCGATCTAGCAGGAAGCGCACAATGACTTCAACAGGTGAGCCCGGCGGCGTTAGCCCCGGGGTAGGGTAGCGAGTTGGAGTTCAATTGCAGCGTGAGTCGCTTCTCTACCCCTGGCCTCACGGCACGGGGCTCACTTGCCCAATTTCCACCGCATTTCACTCAACCCATCAAACAGTCGCATACTGGCCACGCCGGGCTCACAAAATTGACGATTGAGGAGACTCATACTGGTTGTTGGCATTACATCGTCCGGCCACCATCCACAACCAGACATTGTCCCGTCGTCAACGTGGTCCCAGTCGCCAGATAAATGATCGCATCCGCAATATCATCCGGCTGCGCCGCCCGCTGCAGCGGATAGCTGGCAGTGCGGTCTTTCATCTGCTGTTCGGTCATCATCTTCCGCAACCAGCGAGTATCAACCGGACCCGGACAGACGGCATTCACTCGGATCTCGGGAGACAATGCACGAGCCAGCGATTTGGTGAGCGTGTTGACTGCCCCCTTGCTGGCCGCATAGGCAATCGAAGAGCCTTCACCGCCAATGCCAGCCACGGAGCTGACACTGACGACATTTCCGCGTGACTTCTTCAACAATGGTGCGGCGGCCCGAATACAGAAGAACGTTCCTTTGACGTTGACCCGCAGAATCTCGTCCCACTTATCTTCGGACATCTCTTCGAGGTTCTTATGCTCGACGATGAACGTTGTCGCGGCATTGTTGACGAGCACGTCCAGCTTCCCGAAGTGGGCTTCAATCTGGGCCATCATCTTGCGGACCGCGGCATCCTGGCCGATGTCACATTGAATGAGCAGCGTTTGGGCCCCCTGGTCTGCCACCAGCCGTACGGTTTCTTGAGCCTCGGCTTCGCTGCGTGAGTAGTTCACGACGACATCGTAACCCAGTTGCGCGAATCGTATGGCGGTCGCCCGGCCGATCCCTGTGGCTGATCCGGTGACTAAAACGACGGGGCGAGAAGCTGTCGGCATATTTTTCACGGTCCGTTATCAGAGGTGTTTATCTATGGTGTTTTTGGGTGGTGATTATCTGTGGAGAAATGATATCCAGACGGGCGAAACGCTACTCGCCCGTGTCGTTCTGATCTTCCGCTTGAAACATCTCATTCGCGAGACGTTCCGGGTCCAAGTCTTCGACAATCGCGTATTTCCCGGCAAACCAGCGATAGAGGTCTGCCTGCTGACAGCGTTTGCTGCAGAAGGGAATGTGTTCAGAAATCGATCCATCAGCCTTGGTGAGCGGCTTTTGGCAGATGGGACAGGTCGCAGTGCGAACCATAACGGGCCTCAAAGAAGACGGCGAAAAACGATTCGGTCGGTATAGCGGGGCGAACCTCGTGGCCGACGCTGCTAGCGTCGGCGAACACGGACGCTGGCAGCGTCCGCCACGGGTTCGGACACGCTGAATTATAACGGACCGGACCCGTTGTTGTCCCACTCAACTTGGCGAGATTACACCAGTTCCCGCAGTGGTTGCTCGTGATCGACGAGGTACATGGGTCGGCCCGACAAATCATTGACGGTCGCCGTGTTCACATCGATACCCAGCCGATGATAAAGGGTGGAAAAAATCTCACCAAATTTCACTGGGCGATCTTTGGCTTCTTCGGCGTAGCGATTCGTCGAACCAATCACCTGGCCGGTGCGCAGGCCACCGCCCGCCATCATCGCACACGAAACGCGCGGCCAATGGTCGCGCCCGCCGTTACTGTTGATCTTGGGCGTGCGACCGAATTCACCCCAGACCAGAACCGTGGTGTCATCCAGCATCCCACGTAACTCAAGATCTTCAATCAGCGCCGTCACGCCGCGATCCAACATGGGTAAATGCTCGCGGGCATTGGAAAAATTGGTTCCATAGGGCAGGCCGTGCCAATCCCAACGACCATAGGCCAATGTCACGACACGCACACCGGCTTCCACCAGGCGGCGAGCCGTCAAGAAATAATCGTTCAACAATGGCCCGGCATCACCATAACCGGCCGGCTCGGGCGAGCCACGGCCATAACGGTCGCGGAGCTTGGGGTCTTCCTGTTCCAGATCAAGTGCCGCGGCCAGTTTACTGGAAGTCAGGATCCCGAATGCCTGTTGCTGGTAGGCGTCCATCCCCTCCATGACGCGAAACGCATCGGCTTCACGCCGGAACCGATCGAAGCGGTTGAGGAGCGACTTACGATCACCCAATCGCGTCTGGTTGATTCCATTCAGCACCATGTCGGCGCGGCCCTCGGCATACGGTTTGAATGGAGCATGTGCCGGCCCGAGAAAACCTGCCTGTCCGGGATCGCCCCAGGTCCCGTTCTTCATGGGAGGAGCGAGACCTACGAACGCGGGTGTTGCCGGGTCGGTCGGACCCTGCAACCGAGACACGCTGGAACCCAACGACGGCCAGCCGCCTTGGGGCTGCCGGCTGAAAGAGCGCCCCGTCTGACACTGAAACGCCGCATGACGTTCTTCAGCACCGACGACCGAGCGAATGATCGCCAACTTGTCCATCATCGCGGCCAACCGAGGCATATGTTCGCAAATGTCGATGCCGGGCACATTCGTCGCGATAGGCGAGAACTCGCCCCGAATCTCTGCCGGCGCGTGCATCTTGAGGTCGAACATGTCCTGATGGGGTGGGCCCCCCGACAGGAAAATCATGATGACCGATTTGTGGCTCTCTTTGATCCCCGCCTGAGCCTCGGCCCGCAGCAGTTGTGGCAATGTCAGCCCGCCCAGAGCCAAACCTCCGGCTTGCAGGAATTCTCGCCGCGCGAGTCCGTCACAATGCTTCTGTGGACCACCAAGTAAAGTCAACATACCGGACCTCAGCAAAAGACCTTGCGCGCAAATGCGGTGCGCCCAGCAATCATATCGGCGATCACTGATGATTAAAAGCGGAAGTTGCCCCAGAACCCGTCAACTTTGCAACAAAACCGACCTAATCACAGCCGTTCATAGGGAATCAAATGCGGCTGTTGCAGCGCGCTCACAACTGTTTGTATTCCCACTAGCTTTCCAGAATTGAATTGGAAACAAACCGTCCACTTAAAATCGACACGATGTCTGTCGTTATCGTATTGACGGGTGGACTCAACGAACGCTATGGTGAAATTCCTTTGACGTACTTTCTCACGTCACCCTTGAATTCTCAAGCTTTCGCGGGAGTTTCTATCATGTCGCGGCGGCGCTCAGCCTTTACACTCATCGAATTGCTTGTCGTTATTGCAATCATTGCGGTCCTGATTGCGTTGCTGCTGCCTGCTGTACAGCAGGCACGCGAAGCGGCTCGTCGCGCCCAGTGCAAAAGCAACTTGAAGCAAATTGGAGTCGCCTTCCATAACTACGTCAGCTCCGTTCGTGTCCTTCCGCCAGGCTACATTGTGAGAAGCTCGAGCGCCGCGGACCACCGAGGATATGGCTGGGGGGCGATGATATTACCCTATATCGATCAGGCTCCCCTCTACAATAGCCTGACCTTTACGGCCGCTCCGGCTGGCATCGCCTTTCCCAAGACAGTCTTGCCGGTATTCGTTTGCCCTACAGATCCTTACAACGGTGATGCACTGTATTCGTTGTCGACAATCACCTACACCCCCCCTCCGGTCACCATGCCTCCCACGGCTCCGTGCGATCCGACGATGGGTATGTGCCCAACAACGACCACGACGACGACTCCAGGATTTGCCGCCAAGGGCAACTATGTTGCCAACTACGGGGCCGCCGGACTCGCAGCGGGAATGGCCGATGGGGTCTTCGGGCCGAACATCAGTGTGGGATTCGAGAGAGTGACCGACGGCCTCAGCAGTACTTTTCTTGCCGGTGAGCGATCGACGGCAGGAACGGTCGCTTGGATTGGAGTTTCCTATGATGAAACCGCTCCGGCCGGTGGTGGCGGCAACACCCAGACCAACACCAGTGGCAAGCATGTGCTGGGATCAGCCGCAGGATCGAGCCCGATGAACAGCACGGCCACGGGCTTCGGAAGCGCCCATACCGGAGGCGGCCACATGCTGCTGGGTGACGGGTCCGTCCGGTTCATCAGCGCGAACATCAGCGCAACGGTTTTTCAGAATCTGGCCACTCGATCGGGTGGCGAAACAATCGGCGATTTCTAGGAAAACGACCTGCAGCTATGCCGGTCGATTCTCACGGTAGATTCCCACCGTATCCGGAGATGTTACAATCTTCGGATACGTGGCGGGGAACCGAGTGGTACGCGGTTCGACAGCAGTCCTTCATTGATCGGGGGGACGCATGTCATGGGCTGAACAGCGAATCGGTCCGACCGCAGGGACATCGAACACGGCCTCCGCTTGCAGTGACACGCCCGCTTATGTTGACTCCGTTTGACCGGTGGGCCGCTTATTTTGTCGTCAACGGGTCGACGTTCTGGTTGCTGGCCATCGCGGCAGTGTGCGGTTGGTTGGCCAGTCGCTGGTGCTGGCACTGGATTGATTGCCTGACGTGGGACTTGCCTCCCTGGCCGGCCCGCGTCTGCTCCCGTTGCGGAGCGAGACCGGCACGGCTTTCACTTCGCGATACCGTGCGCTCCGTGCTATTCGGACCGGTGTGTGGTGCCTGTGGCCACCACGGATCGCGCCGCTGGCTGGCGAGTGCCGCAGTAAGCCTGCTCTTCGCCGCATTCGTCTGGGCAGTCGCCAAGGGGGAGTGTCAAAGCCTGACCTCCGGCGGCAGCATCGACTGGATCCATTGGCGAATCGCCTATCACCTCGTCTTGATCACTCTGCTGATTACGGCGACGGGGATCGATTTCAAGGCCTATCTGATTCCGGACAGCATTACCATCACCGGCATGATCCTCGGCGTTCTGGGAGCCACGTGGTTTGGGCACCTGCAACTGATCCCGGTGTGGATCGATGCCAATCAAGAAGTGCCGAGAATCGCCGGCCCCTATATTCCCGAATGGATTAAGCTCCATTCCCACTGGCACGGACTCGCCTGGAGCATCGCTGGATTGCTGGCGGGCGGCGTCATCACGTGGCTGGTCCGTGCCGTCTCCTCGGTGATCGTCGGTCAGGAGGCGATGGGTTTCGGCGACGTGACGTTGATGGCCATGATCGGCAGCTTTGTCGGCTGGCAGGCGGTGCTGGTGATCTTCGCACTCGCGCCGTTGTGTGGGATGTGCCTGGCATTACTGTCGCTGCTGCTGACGGGGAAGTCCTACGTCCCGTACGGGCCGTTTCTGAGTGCGGCGGCGCTGGTGGTCCTGTTTAGCTGGAAGTGGCTGTGGACTCCCTTGAGATTTATCTTGGGGCATCCGCCAACGACCATCGCGTTGATTGGTGGTTCAATCATCGCGCTGGCCATCATGCTGGCAGGAATCCGTTTCTACCGCACGATCCCCGGCAAGCAACGCTAACGCGAAGCGTTGAGACTCGTAGGATGGGCACCCTGCCCGTCCTACAGCTCAAGTTTGCGGCATCCCTACCTTAGATCATGTCCAGCTTGCGATGACCACGTGACGGCGGGCGGCTGCAATTGGCACAAATGCCCGAGACTTCGAGGCGGTGGCCTTCCATGCGGAAACCGTACTCCGCCGCGACCCGTTGCAAGATTTCCTTGAACTCCGGATTCTGAAACTCGGTCAACTCGCCGCACTTCTTGCAGATCAGATGGTCATGCTGCGGGTAACCGTAATCGTGTTCGTAGATCTCACGATCATTCGTGCGGGCCACCTTGCGCAGCAAACCCGCTTTTTCCAATTCGGCCAGGGCGCGATAGATGGTCGAGCGACTCACGCGGGACTTGTCGGTCCGCTGCACCAGCCGCGCCACCAACTGTTCGGCGTCAAAGTGCTCGTGGGACGCAAACACCTCATCCACAATGATGGCGCGTTCGCTCGTCAGTCGCTTGCCCTGCGTGGCCAAGTACTCACGAAATCGCTCCGAGGGAGACACTTCTACTGCAATCGCCGCTAAATCACTCACCGCAACCTCTTATTTGCCTCTGTTTTGACTGACCAGCCCAGCCTAGTCGTGTTCGTAGGTCTCGCGATCGTTCGTCCGATCGATCTTACGCAGCAGACCGGCCTTTTCCAATTCCGCCAGTGCCCGATAGATGGTCGAACGACTTACGCGCATCCCCTCGGTCCGCAGAGTGAGCTTCGCAACCAATTGCTCCGGATCGAACGGCTCGTGCGAAGCAAACACCGCGTCGACAATAATCGCCCGTTCGCGCGTCAGACGCCTGCCTCGCGTGGCCAAGTCTCTGGAGAAACGCTCGCGCGGGGAAAAGTCCACCACGGTGATCCTGCCTTCACACCCAATCGTACACAAACTGTCAAATGATTATATTGTTTGTGCCTGGGTGCGAATCGCGATGCTACTCGTCACTCAGGCCGTATTTATCCAGAAACTTGTCGAGCGCCGCGTCGAGCTTTTCCGGTGTGTCGTAGCTGCCATCGGCAATTTCCTGCCGAATCTGCTCAATCCGCTCCTGACGCACCCCGGAAGTTCGACTGAGCTCATCCATCATTCGGGCGGACGAGGAAATCTGCACTTCATCCTGAGGCGCCAAGGCGTCTGCCGCGGGGGGCGTCTCGACACTGGGGGCCGGCCGCGCTGCTCCGAGCGCATTTGTCCGGCCGACACTGCTAATGCCGTTCACATCCATGTGGTCACTCCCTGCTGAAAAGAGAGCTTCTATCTCGGCCCAATCTGAGTCATCCTCATCCGAGACGAGTTCATGGCGTGTATCATACCGCAAAACGAAGGTGCGATTCAACCGGGGTTGAGTTTCCGTTGACATATTGTGTTCCACAAGTTGCGCAAAACAAGTGGCTGGCAAGGTGAATCGCCGCGCAGCCATACGGCGGAGGGGTGCATCGTCCCTACGTCATTACATGCATAAGCCCCAGGAGTCGCGTGGCCCAAAAGAGCGCAACTCACAACTGGAACTCTGGTTCGGGCGATATCCTGCGATCCGTTCCTGTCTGCCCGGTCCTGGCTGTCGCAGCATTCATTTGCTGCCCGACAGCGGATCGCATCCCCGATCCCATGACGTCCTGCCTGTTAAGAATTATCGGCTGTAGAGACCTCGCCGATGAACACTCTGTGAAGAATTCTGTCCCCATTCCTGCCCATTGCCATGTCGTACCGCCTATACCGGTCCTGCCACAACGT
Organism: Planctomycetaceae bacterium; assembly: GCA_028291605.1. Taxonomy (GTDB): domain Bacteria; phylum Planctomycetota; class Planctomycetia; order Planctomycetales; family Planctomycetaceae; genus JAKFVC01. The sequence continues at coordinate 10,237 of JAQGHS010000543.1, forward strand.
CCGAATTCCCATCAAGTTGTGTTTGTCAAACGGAATCCTTTCACGTGAGAAAAGTTCTCTCAGGTGGGCGCCACAGTTCCAACGGTGAATCGCATTATGTAGGGAAAGCCGAATGTCGATTTCTTGCGAGATGCAGCATCCGACAAGGGATATTGGCTATTCGTCACTCGAAATTTGCTTGGCAAAGCCCGGATCTGGCGGTTTGGTAGGTTCGTAGATCCGAAGCTGCTCACGGTCGGCGAAACCGAGTGCAACCGCCGGTCAATCAGATAAACAGAGAAACGAAGCCATCCTCGGAGTTCGTGACTTCACCCACGTTCACGATCAGACTACGCTAGAATGTAGTCTGACTCTCCAGGAGTCGGGCGGACAATCTTCAACTTGATTTCGCCCGACTCTGGAGAGTCAGGCAACGTGCCAGCGACCTCAAAACCACTGCAATCGTTCCCGAAGGACATCCGGTGCGCTCAGCCCTGCTCTTCTCAATAGTCGCCGCATCCTGCATCGCACTGGAACCAAGCCCCGCTCGCGCGGACGACGTGGCCATTACGCGTTTATCTGTCCAACCCCCAAGGCTGGAATTGCGCGGCCCGCGGTCGCAGCATGGTCTGCTGGTCACGGCGGAGCTCGCTAATGGGCAGTTGCGAGATATCACGCGCGAAGCCACCTACTCCGTTAAACAACCGGAGTTGCTGACCATCGCCAATCCCGGCGAGTGTCAGCCCAAGGCCGACGGCCAGACTGAAATCACAGTCACCTTCCAGGGCGCAACCGTCACAGTTCCAGTCGCGATCAATGGAACGACCGAGCAACGTCCTCCCTCGTTCCGTGAAGAGATCATTCCGCTCTTCACGAAGTTTGGCTGCAATCAGGGTGCCTGTCACGGCAAGCAGGCGGGGCAGAACGGATTTCGCCTGTCGTTACGAGGCTATGCTCCCGAACAAGACCATGAGTGGAACACGCGCGAATTCCTGGGCCGCCGCATCAGCCGCACCGTCCCAGAAGATTCGCTGCTGTTGAAGAAACCCTTGGGAAAGACGCCACACGCGGGAGGGCGGTTGTTCGCCGAGAATTCCCGGGCCCATCAATTGTTGCGGTCCTGGATTGAGGCCGATCTACCGGGCCTGCAGAAAGACGAAGCGAAACCGACCAAGCTGGAAATCCTGCCCGGCAATCGCACCCTGTCCGTGGGTCAGTCGCAAGCCCTTCTCGCCCGTGCCCATTACGCCGATGGCACCGTACGCGACGTCACCTGGCTCAGCCAGTTCTTTTCGAACGATGAAGGCATGCTCGAAGTCCTGCCCGGTGCTACCGTCAAAGCCCTGCGAGCCGGCGAGACTGCGGTACGAGTCCATTTTCAGCAGCTCGTCGAAGTCGTCATCATCACAGTCCCGCATGGGTCAACGGTCGCTCCGGAGCTGTATGCTCAGCGGAACAATGCGGTCGATCAGCATGTCTTCAACAAGCTGCAACAATTGCATATCCCGCCCGCGGGATTATGCGACGATGCCACGTTCCTCCGCCGAGTCATGCTCGACACGATTGGCACGCTCCCCACAGCCGCCGAATCACTCGCTTTTATTCAGGATGCGACTCCCGACAAGCGGGCCAAGTTGATTGACTCGTTGTTCGATAGGCCGGAATTCATCGACTACTGGGCCCTGCAGTTCGCCGATTTGCTGCAGAATCGCAAAGAACGTGATCATGACGTGCGGGGGGATAAAGGTGTCCGTTCGTTCCACGTCTGGCTGCGAAACCAGGTCGCTGCGAATCGCCCGTGGAATGAACTCGCCACAGCCGTGTTGACGGCGAATGGGAATTCCTTTGCCAATCCCCAAGTCGGTTACTTCATCGTTACGGTTGGCGAAAAACGCCAAGCCGAACAATCAGAAATCGTCGATTCCGTCGCCCAGGCATTCCTCGGCACGCGAATCGGTTGTGCTCGTTGCCACAATCACCCATTGGAAAAATACACGCAGGATGACTACTACCATTTCGCCGGTTTCTTCTCGCGAGTCTGGCTCGATCGCAAAGAACCCAAAGATGGCCCGACGACGCTGAGTGTCAGCAATGAGTCCCTCTTCAACCTGGGACGCGAGCAACAGGAAGCCGAGAAACGACTGGCCGAAGCGAAAACGGCAGCGACCGGTAAAGCGGGCGAGGAGCTAAAGCAGGCAGAGAACAAAGTTGGCGAGGCTCAACGGCACCTGGAGGGTCTACAAAAGCGAATCGTCGAAGCGAAAGAGCGCCCCATCGGCGTCAATCAGCCACGAACGAATCAGTTCCTGACGGCCCAGCCTCTCGACCGGTCCCCCGTGACATTCGATCCGAACCAGGACCCGCGAGCACAGTTGGCAGCCTGGATGACGCGTCCCGGTAATGAATACTTCTCGGGAAGTCTCGTCAATCGGGTCTGGCGGCATTTCCTCGGCACGGGTCTCGTTGAGCCCGTTGACGACCTGCGTGCCAGCAACCCTCCCACGAATCCCGAGTTGTGGAAACTGCTCAATCAAGAGTTCGTGTCACACAACTTTGATGTTCGACATCTGATCAAGCTGATCCTGAATTCGCGGACCTATCAATTGAGTTCCGCCACGGTGACCGACAACGAAACCGATCGCCGGCTGTATTCTCATTACTATGCCCGTCGACTGCCGGCTGAAGTCATGCTGGACGCGATCAGCCAATCGACGGCGATCCCTGAAGAATTTTCCGGCTATCCGCTCGGCATGCGAGCCATCCAGCTTCCCGATCCCAGGGTGAATTCCTACTTCCTGAGCCTGTTTGGCCGTTCAGATCGAGTGACCGCCTGTGCCTGCGAACGTAGCGGTGACGTGACACTACCCCAGTTGCTGCATCTGCAGAATGGTGACTTTCTGACCAGAAAGGTTTATTCTGGAGAGAACCGCCTGTCGCAGTTGTTGAAGGCTCAGCCGGATAACTCGAAGGTCTTGGAAGAGATTTACTTGACGACCTTGAGCCGTCTGCCCACGGAGGCGGAACGGGCCGTGTTAGCGGAAGCCTTGAAGTCAGCAGACCGTGAAGCCTTGTTCCGAGACCTGTTGTGGGCGTTATTGAATACGAAAGAGTTTGCGTTTAACCATTAGCCCT
>JAQGHS010000549.1 GCA_028291605.1 Planctomycetaceae bacterium
TCGCTTCGGCAGGGACATCCGTGCGTCGGATCGTGGGCGACGTATGGGCTGGGGACCGAAAATCAGAATCTGCCCAGTTTCGTGGTGATGCTCGATCCTCGCGGCGGCCCGATTGGCGGAGCTCCGAACTGGGGCAGCGGCTATATGCCCGCGACCTACCAGGGAACTCAGTTCCGCACGGCCGGCAGCCCGATTATCGATCTGCAGCCGCCTGCCGGGACGACTCGCGAACGTCAGCGCGAGCAACTCGATCTGTTGGCCTCGTTGAACGGCAAGCACCGAGACACCCGGCCTGGAGAATCAGAACTACAGGCGCGGATTGATTCGTATGAGCTCGCCTTTCGCATGCAGCAGTTTGCCCCGGAAGCGGTCGATTTGGCGCAGGAATCAGATGCGACTCAAAAGTTATATGGGATCGATCAGCCTTCGACCTCCCACTTCGGCAAGCAGTGCCTGATGGCCCGTCGACTTGTGCAACGGGGCGTGCGTTTCATCCAGATTTATTCTGGCGGCGGCCACAGCGATCAGAACTGGGACGCTCACGGAAATGTGAATTCGAATCACGAATTGCACGCCAAAGAGACCGACCGTCCGATCGCCGCGTTGATCCAGGATCTGAAGTCGCACGGTCTGCTGGACGAGACATTAATTGTCTGGACTGGCGAGTTTGGCCGCACACCGACAGCTCAAAACGGAGTCGGCCGTGATCACAGTCCGCGCGGGTTTACCTCGTGGATGGCGGGAGGCGGAGCCAAGGGGGGCCAGGCCATTGGTGCGACGGATGCGTTCGGATTCAAGTCAGTTGAGAACGTGGTTCACGTGCACGATCTGCACGCGACGATCTTGCATTTGATGGGCCTCGATCACGAACTGCTGACATACTTCCACGGCGGACGCGATCTGCGGCTCACTGACGTCAGCGGGCGGATTGTGAAAGAAGCGTTGCGGTAAGTTCGTGGGCGTACCGTAGGACGGGTCTCCTGGCCCGTCCGAGCCCTTAACAATCGGCTTGGTAAAAATTCAAGCCTTGCGAGCTTCGCGCAGCGCACGAGTTGCCTCTGGAGAGGATCGGGAAAGTGCGCTACCTCTCATCAAAAGCAACTCGTGCGCTGCGCGAAGCTCGCGAGAGATGAACGTGTTTCGCGTCGATTATTACAGGCTCGGACGGGCCTGGAGACCCCGTCCTACGGTGCTCGCACGTCCCACTCACTTCGCCGCTGGCGTCGGCTCGGGATTTGACCGGCTCGTCTCCAGGAACGCGAACAAATCGGCAATTTCCTGCTCAGTCAACGTCTTGAACAAGCCTTCCGGCATCACCGAAACCTTGGCCGGTGATTGCTCTTCGATCTTGTCCTTCTGGATCACGACTTTCGTGGCATCGGACAGCATCATCACGATCTGTCGTGTATTGCCGGGATTGGGGATCGGCATCCCGTTATAGACCAGGCCGTCGGTGGTCGTAATGGTCACCGTCTTGTATTGATCGGACATGACCTGCGAAGGGAACAGCACCGATTCCAGGATTTCCTTCTTTTGGAAGCGGCGGCGAACCGCAGTCAGATCGGGGCCAACCCCTTCACCTTCCTTCAAGAACTGGTGGCATTTGAGGCAATTGGCTTTCGCGAAGACAGCCTTGCCGCGGGCCACGTCTCCGGCGGGGCCCTTCTCGACGATGTCGATCAGTTGCTGCAGGGAAAACTTGGATTTCTCCAAATCCTCTTTCGCCAGAACTGCAGGGGGGGCGTCAGGGAATTTCTCGGTATACCAAGATTGGAAGGTAGCCAATGCCTTTGCGGCATCCTTGGTTTTGGGATCTTGCCCCGACCACTTCGTCAACAAGTTCACCGCTACCAGACCGCCGCGATCGCCGAGTTTCAAACCTGCCATGATGATCGTGCGATAGTCTTCCGCTTTTTCACTTTTAACGCCGGACTTCTCCAAGGCCTGAATGCATTGTTGAGCAGTCGTTCCATCACCGCTCTGAATGCCTCGCAGGTAGTAAGGGGCGTTGTCAGCGCTGGGATGTGCGGCCAATCCGCGAGCCAACTGGTCGCGTCGATCGGCTTGCTCATCAAACAGACGGCGCAGAGTCGTCTGGGCCGCCGGCTGAGTGCTCTTGATTAAGGAATCGATCGTGGCCGTGGCAATCTCCTGCACGCCATTGTCTTCGGCCATTTCGACCTCGAGCAGCAGTTTACTGATCACCGTATCGAAATCCTTGATCTGATCCGGTTGGCTTTGCGAGAGAATCAACTTCGCGGCATGCGGCCACTCCTTCCAATCATTCAGATACGCGGCACGATCCTCGGGGGTATAGTAATCCAAGGTACCACCCACGATATTGCGGAGGTAGCCCTGCAGACTGTGGCCCCCTTCCATCTCGCGGGTCGAATCATACCAATCCAGGAGACGGCGTTTATCCATATCCGTCCAACCGTCCTTGGCATAACGCAGACACAGAGCATAGTGAATCTGCGACACTGGCTCCTTGGAATTTTCGATCAATGACAGCAGGATTCCCGGTGCCTCCGCTGCCTGTGCATAGGCCATCAATCGCGCAGCTTCGTGGAGCACGGATTCGTTCTTGAGCACTGCACCCAGGATCGGGTTGGTTTCTTTCGCGGGCGCATATTTCTGTTTTAGTAAATGTGACATTGCGCTGCCGGTTGTTCGGCCAGTTGCCTCGAGCCATTCCTTGGGATAGGTCAGTGCGGCCAGTTCGATCAATCGCAGCAGGTCGAGCGTCTGACGCGATTTGACTTCAAAGGTTCCCTTGCTCTCCCTAATTCCCGACTCCTGAATCACTTTGTCGATTTGTTCGGCAGTCAGTTGCTTCGGATCGTTTCGCAGCAGGGCGAGAACGGTATTCAAGACGACATCTGGACTCGCTTTCGAAGCCAGGCCCTGGGCCTTCCACTTGTCGACGGGGACCCGTTCCAAAGTCAATCGAGCGGCAAACCGCAACCAGCGATCGCGACTCGCCAAGAGTTTCAACAGCGGTTCAACGGGGGCTTCCAGTCCACTGCGTACAAAGGCTTCACAGGCCCGACGCTGGACAGTCAAATCGGGATCACCGAGTAACTTGGCGAGAATCGGTGCGACATCGGGGGTCGAGTGCTGGCCCAGTAGCCAAGTGGCAAAGGCTCGTACGCCCGCGTCATTATCTTCCGACGCAACTTGCAGCGTCTTGACGCTCGGCAACTTGCCGGACTGAGCAAGAATTGAGAGTCCGCGCGTTTTCTGAGCGGGAGTGCCGGTCGTAATCTTCTCGCTGATCTTCGCGTCCCAATCGGCTCCCAAGACGGTCTGCCCCTCGGCGATCAACTCGCGGGCCCACGCCGATTGGCCTTGAGGAACGGCCAGGATGTCATCCACTGTTTTCGGAGAGGGTGTCGGGACCGGTTTCTCACCGGTGAAGGTGACACGATAGACGCCCCCTTCGGTCTTCCGGCCGCCGGTTGAGAAGATCACTGTTCCATCGCGGTCGACTTCCACATCGGAAATGTTCAACGGGTTGCCAGTGACCAGATTGTCGAAGGTGCCGGTATAGCTCGCCCCTTCTTGCTTGAAGTAGGCGACAATCAAGCGGCCCATGGACCAATCGCAATTCAGCATCGCCCCGTGATACTTTTTGGGGAAATGCGTGTGTTCATAGAACAAGACGCCCGTCGGCGAACCGCGGCCAACATCGATCGTGGCGGGGAGCGAATCGAAAAAGTAGTCTGGCCAGTTGGCTGCACCACTGCGCCAGCCGAACTCGGCACCGGGGATGCAATGGTTGATGCGGACGGGACGATACCAGGGGAGGTTGACGTCCCATTCCATATCGCTATCGAATGTGAACAGGTCGCCTTTGGAATTGAACGCGATGTCGTATTGATTGCGGAAGCCCATCGTTTCGAGCCACCACCGCTTGCCATCGGGAGAGAATCTCCACACCGTGCCGCCGGGGGCCTTGATGCCCACCGCGTGCCCATTGGCATCTTCAAACGGCGGCGTCAGCAGGTTGCCTTCGATGTAGTTGCGGCAAGGAGTCGTCGCCTCCGGTGAGGCCGTGATCCAGGCGTGGTTACCGAGGTTGTGATAGAGCGAACCATCGGGGCCGAACACCACGTCATGCGGACCATGTTCACCCATCCCTCCCTTGGTGTTGATCAACAGTTCGATCGAATCGGCCTGGTCATCATGATTGGCGTCGGGCAAGCGATAGATTCCGGTTCCCTGTGGCCCTTCGCCAACCGCATACAACAGATCTCCAACTTGGCATAGCCCCTGGCAATTCTTGATCTTGTTGCTGAACTCAGTGGCTTTCTCATACGTGCCATCCTGGTTCTCGTCGATCAGATTCAGGATCGGGCCGCGTTCCGGAGACGCTAACAGACGACCTCGGTTGCCCCAGGTAATCGCGACCAGCGAACCGACGAGTTCCGGTTCAGCGATGCGCTTCAATTCGAACCCCGGTGCAACTTCAAAACGATCCAGATACGTTCCCGCGAACGCGAGTTCCTTCCAGGGTGATTCTTTGTGACCGGCCAGGACCTTGACCGATTTCCAAGTGGAGTCGTCGAACTTGGCCTGCAGCCAATCGTCGCCGCTCGGCTTTTGCAGTGAAACTTTCCAACCCGCGGGCGTGTCAAAGGGAATCTTGCCGCCGCTCTGGCCGCGAATTTCGCCATCGACAAACAGTCCCGCGCGGCCGGCCTTGTTGGTTGCTTCCACAGCGATCACATTCGGGCCGCGTTCGACGACTCCGTTCAGATTAAAGCGGTACGGCTGCTTTGCATCGCCTTCGCCGATGCGTTTGCCATTGACCCACAGGACGAAATGGTCGTCACAGGCAATCCGGATGGCCCCGGTGGAAGGTTCAGTACCTCGAGCAATGGTACGGAACCAGACGGTTTGCGCGGGCGCGGCTTCCAGTGGATTGCCCTCGTCAAGCCAGATCCACTTGGCGTCATCATTTTCCTGTGCTGCAGCTGATGAGGCACAAGCCAGTACCGCGCACACGCCAACCGCGAAAAACCGATGAAACATCACTGACTCCTAAGGTTGCCCGGCACCGTACGAAGATTTCCGTCCCCGCTGACTCATCAGTGAAACGGGATGTGTGGCTGAAATCAAGTCTGCGGTCACCTTCTACAGCCAGTAAATACAGAACAAACCCGGCATGCGGATTGATCGTTCAAGTTGATTTCTTCGCTAAGACTTATTGTTCCCTCTCTTTTCGCCCCTGTCGCCCGGGTTCCGTGAAGTCCCGTACTCAACTTCGTGTACTAGATTTCAATGCGGTGTTCTCTCCACGCGATGCGGGGAGGGTGTGCACCATTGGAAACATGTTGCGAAAAGAGGACTCGACTGCATGTCGTCGGCCGCGCTGACTCCGATTCGCTTGAACTGGAATGCTCCCCGGATGCGAAACAACGCGCCGCGGATCGTATTCGGTGAGCAGCCGCGCACTTCGCCGATCGCCTTCTTCTTGTTTCAGCTCGTCAATGCCACCGTCTTTTTGCGACCAGCCGAGATCGTTCCCGAATTGCTGGGATTGCCGATTTACGAGGCGCTGATTGGTGCGTGCCTGTTACTGTCGCTTAATACCATCCGCACCGAAGTGACTCCGCAGCAGATGTATCACAATCCCATCACGATCTGCGTGCTGGGAGTCTTGTTGGCATGCGCAATGTCGCATGGCACGCATGGTTATCTGGGTGGCGTGCTCGAGTCGACGGAACTCTTTTTCAAGACCGCCCTGTATTTCTTGCTGCTGATCACCTGCGTCGATACGCCTGAACGTTTTCGATGGTTTTTGTTCGGGACCGTGCTGTGCTCAGTCATCATGGTGACCTGCTGTGTGATTGATTACATGGAATGGGTGGATTTCGTCTTCGTCACGCACGTGGTTGATCGCGACGGCGAGGATGAGACCGGGGCCACGGAACACATCCTGCGCATGCGCGGCACGGGCATCTTTGAAGATCCGAATGACATTTCATTACTGATTGTCGCCTCGGCCATTTTGTGTTTCTATTTCCTGACGGACCTGTCCTTTAGTTATTTCCGTTGGTTGTGGTTCCTGCCGATCGGGAGCCTGGTAACCGCCCTGATCTGCACTCGGTCGCGCGGCGGAATTCTGTCCGGCGGCGCCGCGTTTCTCACCTATATCTTGCTGCGATATGGTCGCGGCTGGAGCGTTTTTGCCGGCGCATTGGGGCTGCTTGCGCTCCCCGTCCTCGCTGGACGGCAGGGGGAAATTGATCTTGAAGAAGGGACAGGGCAGGAACGCATTCAGATGTGGGCCGAAGGTCTCGATGCGATTAAGAACCCGAATGTCTTATTTGGAATTGGTCATAACACTTATCAGGACATCGCTGGTCTCGTCGCGCATAACTCCTATGTCCACACGTATGTAGAACTCGGCTTCTTCGGCGGAACATTCTTTTTTGGATGCTTCTTCTTCTCGGCCCTGGCACTCTTTCGCGTGACCGACCCGAAAATTGAACTGCGACACACTGAACTTCGCCGGTTTGCCCCGTACCTGGCAGCGATTCTCGCCGGATGGGGAGTCGGGCTGTTTTCCTTGTCCCGAGCCTATATCGTCCCGACCTATATGGTGATCGGAATGGCAGCGAGCTTTATCGCATTAGCCGGCCCGCAACTCACCAACGCTTGCTGGTTAATCGCCTGGAATCGACAGCACGTTACCAAACTGGTGATCAGCAGCGTGGGATTGCTGGCGTTTCTCTATGTGTTTGTGAAGGTGTTTGCGAGATTTAATTAACGGGTCGAACAGCGTCTACCCACGAAGTCAAAGCACATTAATACTTGGCTCCACTTTCAGCGGATTTGCGAGGATCCGCTCGACTATCGCCAAGAATATTCTGTGTGATGACTTAGACCAGTTTGGTTTGAACGTCGAACCTAGGAGGAGTCAAGCACTATGCTGCTACCAGCAGTTAATTCGACACTACCCGCAGTCCATTGCTCGTCTGCCCGAGCAACCCTGGACAGCGTACGTATTGTCGAATTCTCACTGGAATGGATGCGAGAATGGGCCGCACTGGAAGACCGTCTACAGTCTCCGTATCTGACATGTTCCTACGACTGGACGCAGATCTGGCTTAAGCATTACGGCGATCTCGTTCCGCACCGGTTGGCTGTCGCTACGTACGTGGACGAAATTGTCGGAATGTGCCTGATCACGAATGGCGTCCGGCAATACGAGGGGCCGTTTGAGATAAAGACACTGCACATTGGAACCGCAGGCGAGCCCGAGTCGGATAGCGTGTGCGTTGAATACAACCATCTACTCTGCGCGCCGGAGTTCCTTCCGCAATTTGTGCAGAAGCTCGCGCAACTCATCGCAAAATGCGAAGTCTGCGAATGCTTGCTCGTCGAGGGCATGGCGGCGGGAGAATCATATGAATTCTTGGATGGCGAGACTCCCACCAGCGTCGAAGAAGTTCCTTCCTACTATTGCGATCTAAATCTGTTTCGGTCGGCGCCGGCCGAGCCGTGGAGACTCTTCGGTGAATCAACGCGGAACAATCTGCGTCGCAGCTTGCGAGATTTGGGCGACCTGGAACTGGACTGGGCCGACGAGCCCGAACTCGCGTTGGCGTTTTACGAAGAAATGGTTGGCTACCACCAGGCTCGTTGGAAGGCTGCCGGCAGGCCCGGCGTTTTTTCAAGTGACCGATTTCGCGACTTTCATCGCGACTTGATTGCATCTTTAGTTCCTCAACAGCGGGCGGTCCTGGTCCGTGCCCGACAGGGCAGTCGAGTACTCGGCATCCTGTATCTGCTGATCGAGCAGAATCGGCTGTGGTACTACCAGGGCGGTTTGCCGGAGTATCGATCGAAGCACAGCCTGGGAAATGTGACGCAATACCTGTCAATGCTGGAGGGAGCGCGTCGAGGTTACGACGCATTTGACTTCTTGGCAGGGGACGCGCAATACAAACGCGTCCTGTCGACTCATCACAACGTCGTGTATTGGATCCGCTGGCGTCGGCCGAGCTTGAAGTTTCGACTTCTGGATGGACTCCGATCGCTCCGCAGAAAGTACTCCAGTTGAAGAGCGATCGCTCGAGAAGAAAAACGAAAGCATGAAGTTATTGTTTCTTTCGAATGTGCATCCCAATCCATTAGCCCCCGGCAAGGGGACTTTTAATGGTGCGCTGATCCGCGCGCTGGGGCAACAGCACGACGTGCATGTTGTTTGTCCGGTGTCGTGGGTTGATCGTTTGCGCGGCGGAAAGACCGTTTTGCCGCCGACACCCATTCTGCTGCAACCGACGGTCACTGCGTCCTATCCCACGTTCTGGTATCCGCCCAAGGTCTTGCGAACTCAGTATGATCGCTTTCTCGAATGGAGCATTCAGCGTCGGGTAGAACGCGATCTGCGATCCCTTCGCCCGGATGCCGTTTTGTCGTACTGGGCTCATCCCGATGGTGCCGTCGCGCTAAGAATGGCTCGCCGGCTGGGTGTACCTGCCATTTCGATGGTAGGTGGCTCCGATGTCTTGTTGATTGGAAAGCACAGTGCGCGTCGGACGGCGATTCTTAATACATTAATGAAGTCCGATGCGGTAATTGCTGTCAGCGCCGATATCGCGCAGCAGATTATCGCGGATGGTGTAGATGCTGACCGAGTGTTTGTTGTTCGCCGTGGCGTCGACGAGAACATCTTTTATCCCGGTGACAAGATTGTGGCCCGGCGGAAGCTGGGATTGCCGCTCGATGCGCAGATCCTTGTAGGAGTCGGCCGTCTCGTGCCCGTCAAAGACTGGCCGACGCTTGTCGCCGCGTGCGGTCACCTGCAGCAACAAGGTCGAGGAGTGCGGTGCTATGTTCTGGGAGATGGTCCCGGACGATCCGCCCTCGAACAACAAATCACCCACCTGGGGTTACAAAGTCAAATCGAACTGCGTGGCGGGCAACCGCAAGCAGATCTCGGAGACTGGTATCGCGCCGCTGACCTGGTGGTCCTGCCGAGTCTGTCTGAGGGCATTCCCAACGTTCTGCTGGAAGCGATCGCTTGTGGTACATCGTTTGTCGCCAGCAATGTAGGAGGAATCCCGGAAATTGCCGATGCGGTCAGCGACCGTCTGGTACCACCCGGCGAGCCGCGACAACTGGCGGCGGCGATTCGTGCACGACTGGAGACCGTGGCGTGTCAAAATCGGCAGAGCATTAAACCGCTGTCGTGGATGGCTTCTGCGGAACAAGTCTCCAACATCATCCAAAGGTGTCGTTCGCAGCGGAATGAGACATTTGCCGAATCGACTCCGGAGCCGTCCGATCTTTCAAGCGATCACGTTAAGTCGCGCATTACCGAAACGATTTCCACCTGAGCCAGTGACCACGGAACAGAATATGAATCCTTTCCGCCAAGGAATGAAGACGATGATGTCTGCCGTCCTGCCACGCGAGCGCTGGCTGACGCGCGGGCCGGATACGGCTGCGGGTATTGCGCTGACGTTTGACGACGGACCGCATCCTGAGTACACGCCGCGGCTGTTGGACGAACTGCAGAAATTCCAGATCCGCGCGACATTTTTTGTCGTCGGTGAGGCGGTAGAACGCTTTCCGCGTCTCGCGAAACGGATCGTCGCCGAAGGGCACACGCTGGGCGGCCATACCTATACGCATTCGGAACCGGCCGAAACGTCGGCGAGAACGTTAATGGAAGAGGTCCGTCGCTCACTCAATTTGATCGAAGATCTGACGCAGCAGCGAGTGTCGTTGTTTCGTCCGCCCAAAGGGAAGTTATCGCTGGCTAAGACAATCGGTTTGTGGAAGTTGCAGCAGACGATCGTGCTCTGGAACTGCGATCCGCGGGATTACCGAGCCGATCCGGTACAAGGAATTCTGTCCTGGGTGCACCAATACCAGCCCGAGCGCGGTGACATCGTGTTGATGCACGATACGCATCCGCATTGTATTGGGGCCATTGAGCCCATCGTACAAGTCGCGGCGGATCTTGGTCTGGGAGATTTTCAAACCATCGAACAATGGTTGTCAGCAAATAAACGCCCGGCGCAACCGCGGAGCGACGAACTTGTCCTGGAGACAACGTCGGTCGGAGCGGTTAACGACGCGAAACAAGGATACGCGGAATGAGTTCAACTGTTTCGTTCAATCTCGAGACTGCGGTGCCTCGAGCTGGCCAGTGCAGCAAACGATTGTTGTTGATCAGCTACCACTTCCCACCAGTGGGTGGTGCGGGGGTGCAACGTCCATTGAAGTTCGTCAAGTACCTGCGCCAATACGGGTGGGATGTTTCGGTCTTGATGGCTGCGAACCCGTCGGTTCCGGTATTTGACGAGAGCCTTTGCCGCGATTTACCAGACGATCTTGTGATTGAAAAGGCTCGAACCTGGGAACCGGATTATCGGCTCAAGCAACAGCTCGGTCAGCAACAAACTGCAAAGTCGGGAATTGTCGCGAAGCTTAAGGGGTTTGCAAAAGGAGCTGCTAAAAGTGTGGCCAGCGTCGTGCTGCAACCTGATCCGCAGATGCTATGGGTGCCGAATGCGCTGAAGGCCGCGAAGCAGTTGCTCGCTCGATTGCCACACGATGCCATCCTGGCCACCGCGCCGCCCTATTCGAACCTGGTCCTCGGAACAATGTTAAAGAAGCGGTCGGGCCTGCCGCTGATCGTTGATTACCGGGACGAATGGGACTTGAGCAGCCAGTATCTGGAGAACAGCCGGCGAGACTGGTTTTCGCAAGTGGTTCAAGAGCGCATGCAACGCTCGGTCTTACGCCGGGCCGATGCCATCGTCGCGACGACTCAGGGAAGTACTGCTCGCCTGCAGGAGCGAGCGAAACAAGCTGGCAGTCGAGCGCCCGCATATTGCATCTTTAATGGTTTCGATACGACCGACTTTGAAGGATTAGTCAATGTGTCGCGGGCATCGACCGTGGAGCGTTCCCGGTTCCGAATTGTTTATACCGGCACGCTGTGGAATCTGACCAACGTGCAACCGATCGTCGAAGCCGTCGAGCGTTTGCAACAGGACAGCCCTGAATTGCTCGATCGACTGGAACTGGTATTCGTAGGGCGCAAGACTCCTGAGCAGATCGCATTGCTGAATCGATTGCTGGTAACGCGCTGCAAGGTCGATATTCGCGACTATTGTGATCATGCGGTTGCGCTGCAATTAATGTCGGATGCGGATGCCCTCTGCCTGCTGTTAAGCGGCGTGCCGGGTGCTGAACGAGTCGCGCCTGCCAAGTTGTTTGAATATCTGGCCCTCAGAAAGCCCATTCTGGCAGTTACTCCAGAAGGCGAGACGGCCGGAATCGTGCGTCGCTATTTCCCACGGAATCATTTTGCGCCGCAGGATGTGCCGGGTATCGCGAATTGGCTATGTGATCAACTGGCTGTATTTCCGGCAACTGGACGCGGTGACCTCGAGTCGTCAGCGGATGTCGATTTGACGGAATTCACGCGGCTTCATCAAGCCGGTCAATTGGCTCAGGTCTTAGATGGAGTTGTGAAGAAGCTGCGTTAGGCCCATGGGCTAAAATTGGCTTGCCCGGTTCAA
>JAQGHS010000560.1 GCA_028291605.1 Planctomycetaceae bacterium
TCGCTTCGCTCAACCCGGGGCTAATAGCTGTCACCCCTGCCGGGGTGAGAACTTACGCGAAATTCGCGAGGCCCTAACGGACGGTCGCGCCGGTTCACACGGGCTCGGACGGGGTTGGAGACCCGTCCTACGATGCCCGGGTTGAAAACTGGCGTCCTCGGGAAGACATTGCACTCTGCAATGTGGAAAGCCTCGAATTCGTGCATTACCGCTGTGACCATACGCACACGCAAATTGATCCGTTTTTCCGGTTTTTTGCGTAAATCCTGTCGAACATTAAGCTTTCGTTAGCTGAAGGTTCGGACAACCGAAGACCGGAACACGATTTGCTTCCTAACGATTTCTTAAGCGACCCCTCGCGAGGACGACGGTGAATTGAGTCATATAGATGAGTCAGGGACGACTGCAGAACGGTGGGTCGCTGGGTTATCGTTGACTTTGAGGCCATCACCTCCAAACGATGACGACCGGTTTAACCCCCATACCCACTCGGCATCGCGCCATGAAACTCAATCAGGAATTGGTCCAGTCTGCCATCCGTGGCGGTCGCTATCTGGGCATTCTCAGTCTCCTGGTCACATTCGGCTACTTTGGCCATCAGACCCATTGGACGTTCGCCGCGGAATCCCATGGATCGGCAGCCCACGCCCCGGATCACTCGCCAGTTCCCGTCGAAGAGCCCGTGACCCGCGGAACAACCGTAGAATTCCCCACGCCGCAGTCGGTGATCAAGTCGGGGATTACGACCGCCAAATCTGAACAACGTGCGCTCCACGAGCGAGTGAAGGCCACTGGAGTCCTAGCCTACGATCAGCGATTGACCGCACAGTTGTCCTCCCGCGCTTCCGGCACCGTCTGGAAGTCTGTCAAGAATGCGGGCGACACCGTTCAAAAAGGCGATGTCATTATCGTGATCGACGCCGCCGAAGTCGGTCGCGTGAAAACGGAGTTTCTCAGTGCCCTGGTCGCAGTCGAGTCCAAGACCGAAATCCTCGCGAACATGGAGAAGAACAAAGCGATCGGTGTCACGCCGCACCAGCAGGTTCGCGAAGCCCGCATCGCACTGCGTGAAACCAAGATTCAACTGCTGAATGCCGAGCAAAAGCTGATCAACTTTGGTTTTTGCGTGCGCGCCAGCGAGTTCAGCGAGCTCGATGATGCCGCACGGTCTGAAAAAATCCACTTCCTGGGCCTGACCCCAGAAATCATCGCGGAACTCGATCCCAACCGGACCTCCTCCAATCTGTTGCCGCTGACGGCTCCCTTCGATGGGGAATTGATCGGTCACGAAGCGGTGCGGGGGGAAAGCGTTGAAGCGGGTAAGCCGATTCTCGAAGTGGCCAATGTCGATCGCATGTGGATCAAACTGAACGTGCCCAAGGAAGACGGCATGAAGTTGGTCTTGGGTCAGACTGTTGCCTTCAATCCGGACGGCCTGGAAGAGGATTTTCAAAGCCACATCTCGTGGATCAGTACCGCGGTCGACGAACAGACCCGCACTTTGCAAGTTCGAGCCGAAGTCGACAACCCCGTAGTTTCTGCCGATCCCAAAACCGGCCGCAGGGTTCATCAATTACGAGCCAACGCGTTCGGCACTGCCACAATTCTGGTTCGTGAATCTCCCAAAGCGGTCAGCGTGCCGATCTCGGCCATCATCCAGACCGAAAATGGACCGTTGCTCTTCGTGCAGACTGGTGAGCGATCCTTCCGCCGCTGTGAAGTAAAGGTCGGAATTCGTGACGGTGAGTTCATCGAGATTCTCTCCGGAGGAGTCAAACCCGGGCAGCAAGTTGTCACCCAGGGCAATCACGTTTTGAAATCGGAAATTACCCTCAATCAACTGGCAGCGTCCGATTCCAAGGGCGGCTAGTCATCGTAGCCTGACTCTCCAGAGTCGGGCGAATTCGCTGCGAACCTCCGCTCAACATAAGACGATCCGCCCGACTCTGGAGAGTCAGGCTACAGGTTCGGCAACCTCACCCTGCCCGCAACCGGATGTTGGTTTCCCACCTTGGTGCGCTCATGCTCTCGTCGATTATCGCATGGTCTCTTTCCCACCGCTGGGTGGTATTAGCTCTTTCGGCGGTCGTTTGTATTGCCGGATACGGAGCCCTGCGATCGATCAACATCGACGCCTTTCCCGATACGACACCGGTTCAAATCCAGATTAATACCGCCGCAGCGGCACTCGTTCCGGAAGAAGTCGAACGCCAGGTGACCTTTCCCGTGGAAATGGTCATGGGCGGACTGCCGGGGCTCGAATCCCTGCGGTCAGTCTCCCAGTTCGGAATTTCCCAGGTCATCGTCACCTTTCGAGACGGGACGAATATCTACTTCGCCCGCCAATTGATCAACGAACGACTCTCGGGTGTCGAACTTCCGCCCGGTGTTGGTCGCCCTGAAATGGGACCAGTCTCCACGGGCCTGGGCGAAGTCTTTCACTACATGCTCGTCCCCACCACGATGTCCCTGACCGATGCGAAGACCTTCCACGACTGGCAGATTAAACCCGCGATGCGCAACGTCCCGGGAACCGCCGAGGTCAACTCGTGGGGCGGTTTTAAGAAGAGCTATCAAGTCCGCATCGATCCCACGCTGCTGGCCAAGCACAAGCTGAGTTTTGAAGAAGTCCTGCACTCCGTGGCGGCCAACAATCTGAATGTCGGTGGCGGCAGCCTGCAGCAATCGGGCGACGCCGTGCTGGTCCAGGGCATCGGCCGCACGGTCAATATCGAGCAAATCAAAGGGATCGTACTGGCCTCGGTCGAAGGTGTTCCGATTCGCGTGAGTGACGTCGCGGACGTGGTCATCTCACACCAGCAACGCCGCGGCATCGTCACGGCCAACGGCAAGGGCGAAGTCGTCCTTGGCCTGGGCTTCATGCTGATGGGCGAAAACAGCTACGCGGTCACCACGCGACTGCGCAACAAATTTAACAGTCTGCAAGAAACGCTTCCCCCCGGCATCGAGATGGTCCAGGTTTACGACCGCACGCAACTCGTCAATCGCGTCATTGAGACCGTCAAAAACAACCTCTGCGAAGGGGCCTTTCTGGTCGTCCTGCTGCTGTACATCATGCTCGGCAACCTGCGAGCCGGCCTGATCTGTGCCGCGGCCATTCCGCTGGCGATGATGTTCGGCTTCTGCGGCATGTGGTACATGGGGATCGCCGGCACCCTGCTGAGTCTCGGCGCCATCGACTTCGGCATCGTGGTCGACAGCTCCGTCGTCGTGCTCGAAAACATCATCAAGCGGCTGGCTCATCGCGGCCTGTGTTATGGCGAAGAGCGTCTGGCCATCATCCGCGAAGCGGCCAAAGAAGTCCGCATCCCGACGGTCTTCGGCCAGTTGATCATCATGATCGTCTACATCCCGATCCTCACCCTGGAAGGCGTAGAAGGCAAGATGTTCCGCCCGATGGCCCTGACGGTCATCTTCATTCTGGTCGGCTCGCTGATCCTGTCTCTGACAATGACTCCGGTCCTCGCCAGCTTCTTCCTGCCCAAGATTGTCGAAGAACGCGAAGTGTGGATCGTGCGGGCGGCCCAGGCCATCTACCGTCCGTTTCTCAATATCATGATCAAGCTGCGCTGGCTGGTGCTACTGGCATCACTAACCATCACAGCTGCGGCACTCAACGTCGCAATGGGCTTGGGATCGGAATTCGTCCCCCGGCTGTCCGAAGGTGACTTGGTGATCGGCATCATGCGTGCCCCGGGAACCAGCCTGGATCAATCCGCCGCCATGAACACCCGGATGGAACAGATCATTCTCGAGAATTTCCCGGACGAAGTTTCGCACGTGTGGGGTCGCGTCGGGACACCCGAAGTTGCCACCGACGCCGGCAGCCTCGAAGTCACCGACATGTTCGTCGCCCTCAAGCCACGCGAGCAGTGGAAGAAGGCGAAGAAACAATCCGATCTCGTCGACCTCATGGTCAAGGAAGTCGAAGACGTGAAGGGCCAGATTACGTGGTTCACTCAACCGATCGAACTGCGTATCAACGAGATGGTTTCAGGCGTCCGTGCCGACGTGGCGTTGAAAATCTTCGGTGAAGATCTCGATGTCTTGATCAACAAGGGGGGCGAGGTCCAGAAAGTTCTCGGGAAGATCCAGGGCTGCAGCGACCTCAGTATCGAACAAGTCAAAGGCCAGCCGATTCTGCGGATCTCGCTCCGCCAGGACGAACTGGCCCGCTACGGCATCCCCGCTCGCGAGGTTCTGGATCTGGTCGAATCGATCGGCAGCAAGGTCATCGGCGAGGTCCTCGAAGGCCAGTTGCGCTATCCGTTGGTAGCGCGTCTGCCCGAACATCTGCGAGAAGACCCGGAAGCGATCGGCCGCATCATGCTGACCGCACCCGGAGGCGAACAACTGCCACTGTCACGCGTCGCCGACATTATGCGGATCAGTGCCCCCAAGATGATCACCCGCGAATGGAGCCAGCGCCGCATCACCGTGCAGTGCAACGTCCGCGGTCGCGACATCGGCAGCTTCGTCACCGAGGCCCAGTCAAAAATCGCCGCGGAAGTCGCTCTACCCAAAAACAAGTTCCGCGTCGAATGGGGCGGCCAATTCGAGAACATGCAGCGGGCCCAACAGCGACTCATGATCGTCGTCCCCTTGGCCCTCTGCCTGATCGTCGGCCTCCTCTATATCACCTATCGCAGTGTCGCCGGCACCTTCTGCGTCTTCGCCAGCGTCCCGTTTGCCTGCGTCGGCGGCATCCTGGCCCTCTATCTGCGAGAAATGCCCCTGTCGATCTCCGCCGCCGTCGGCTTCATCACGCTGTCCGGCGTATCCGTCTTAAGCAGCATGATCCTGGTCTCAGCCACCCGAGCCGCCATGTCAGGTGGAGGGCACGATCTCGACCACCACAGCGACGGCCCGCCACCGAGCATCGTCGATATTTCGGTCGGCTGCCTGCGTACGATCCTGATGACGGCCCTGGTCGCCAGCGTCGGTTTCATCCCGATGGCGACTAGCGACGGCACCGGAGCCGAGGTCCAACGTCCGCTAGCGACAGTCGTCATCGGCGGCGTGATCAGCAGCACATTCTTCACGCTATTCGTGGTGCCGATTCTATTGCGGTTCATCACAAAGCCGCAGGCGATCGTCAAAGATAGTCATTGATCGCTCCGCGATCGAAACGCTTCGAAGGCATCGACGCGGCAAAAGATCAGGCGAGCAACCACATTCTGCGCGAGAAGAACGTCCGGCGCTCCGTGACGTGCATCCATATGTCGGGCCGACCATCCTACGAGGTCTTGGCATACATCCGCCAGTGGTGTTCGGGTTCGTAGCCGATCAACT
>JAQGHS010000565.1 GCA_028291605.1 Planctomycetaceae bacterium
CACATCAAACAGGAAGGGGTCGAGCGCCTGCAAAAGCTGCCACGCGAAGCCTTGAAAATGTCCGTCGCCAAGAACGGTAAGCTGGATCCCCAAGTCGCGGCTAGGCTCAAACTCAGGCCGGCACACGAGGTCCTCGAAGCTCGGCAAAAGAACGGCGAGTTTCAACATCTCGCGAAACTCCATAGCGGGCAAACATTCAAGTTGGATAGACAATTCCAACTCCACCGGCAAGGTGATATAAGCCGCCGGATGAACTTAGTCGCCGGGCTACAACAGCGCGGTGGATGGAAGCACCGCCACTTCGGACCGATCAGCCCCTTCTATTCCAGCCACTGCAAGTCAATGTGGTACGCCGGTCCGGGGTATTGCTCGCCGTATGTCTGGTATCCCAGCTGGGCTCCGTGGGTGAACTGGTGCTGGTGGGACACGTGCGCCCCGATCTATGATCCTCGTCCCATCTACTGCCAGCCGGTATTTTACAACCCGTGTACTCCGTGGGTCGCGTGGCAATTCCCGACCTGGCAGCCGCTCCCCTATGTGACCTGCGGATCTTGGGTCGATGTCTCACCGGTGATCGTGAACTCTGGAGCCGACCTGCAACTGCTGGCCACGCGGTTCGTCGACCCGGGACATCCTGAGCATGAATTGGGCCCACGTTTCCGAGTCTGGTTCCGCAACAACAGTTCTTTCGACCTCAACCAGCCATTCAATGTCCTCCTCCTGGCGTCGACCGATGCGAACGCGTTTGCCGGATTGCCGGAAGCTGGCGTGAGAGTTTCCGGGATGCGAGCCGGCGAAATCCAGTCGGTTGATATTCGCCTGCCCTATGCGGCGAATAAGCTGGGCCGCGATTCGTCAGGACAGGCCATCCCCTTCACCTACTTAAACGTGTTTGTCGATAGCCATAACGAGCTACCGGAAGCAATTGAAAACAACAACGGAGCCACATTGATCCGCGGCGACATTCTGCCAGTAGATCCTGCGGCCTTCGCAGCCGAGCCCGGGGCGGCTCAGCCCAGCGGAATCATCCATGTGGCGGGCGAAGGACTGGGGCCAGAACCGGGCCAGGCCATGGTGGTGATCGGCGATCAGGAGTTCCAAGCGGAGATCATCGGTTGGTTTGATCTCGGGATTCAGATTCGACTCCCGGCCTTCGACCTCGATCAACCCACGGCCGCCGATCTGGTAATCATCCGCGGGGACGGCGCTGCAGCGAACCCGTTGACGTTAGAGATTGATCCATCGACTTCAGCCCCGGCCGTGTCCGCTGTCGACACCCCACCGGCCCCTGAGTTCCCGGTGGCCCCGCCACTGCCCGAGCCGGAAATGTAGCTCAACGCAACTCTGACATAGCTGAAGTCGCCAGACTTTCGGCCAGAACTCTGGCGCGTTCTGCTACTTCTTAGAACGCCCGCTTGGCCAGCCAACCGGGCGTTTGCGTTATCGCCACACTCCAAACGCAACAACATGTGATGTTTCGTCTCACACAAAATATTGCTCAAATTCCCCCAGCGATTCTAACTTTGACCGACCAGATATCGTATTTCTTTCTCTGTGCTATTGAATTTTGACGACTCAAAATTATAATTTGACCGATGTGAGTGGAAAGGAGTCGTTGCTCGAGTCCACAGTTCTGGAAAGCCTTGCCGTAAATTGAGGTGTGTCATCGTGAGTCGTCGACGTGGGTTTACATTGATTGAATTACTCGTGGTGATTGCGATTATTGCGGTCTTGATTGCTCTATTACTCCCCGCAGTGCAGCAGGCTCGAGAAGCGGCGCGGCGTACGCAATGTCGTAATAACCTGAAGCAAATTGCCGTCGCTCTGCACAACTACCACGAATCTCATCGGGTATTTCCGCCCGCTTATGTGGGCAGCATCGGCGTCTCCGGCACGGCGTCAGGAGTGACCTTTCCCGATGACAACAGCAATGGGCCGTCGGGATTTGCCTGGGGATCTCTCTTGCTGCCGCAGATGGATCAGGCCCCGCTCTACAACAAGTTGAATTTCTCGCTGCCTTGCTGGGATCCGACAAATACGCCCTTGGCAAGCACGAAGCTCAGCGTGTTCCTGTGTCCGTCAGCCACCGGCGGCAGCGATGGGTTTGTCGTTGAGAAATGGACAAGCGGTTCTTCGGCCGCTCCATCGGCACCGGTTCCTATGACACCAGCATTATTCTTCGCCCATGCTCATTATCTGACCAATGCCGGAACCCATCAGCCGTGGGGGCGAGCTCCCGCCTATGCTGATGATTTCTCCAAACCTGAGCCGATTCCCTCCACAGGGCAGTCGGTCATTCAGGAGGGACCCTTTTATCGGAACGCCCGCATCAATGTCGCCAATGTGACCGATGGATTGTCAAACACCGTGTTCATCGGCGAACACAGTTCGAGGCTCAGTAACAAGACCTGGTATGGAACGGTCCCGTACGCGGCAACGTGCCCGAAACCCGGATGGGCGTCCGACTGCAACAGTGCGGGCTGCCTGGTCGGTGCTCATAGCGGCCCCGACACGCACGACCATCCGCAGGTTATCATTCATGCACCGAATCACCCGTTCGGTCACACCGATGAGATGTTTTCCGAGCACGTCGGCGGAGCCAACATCATGTTCGGCGACGGCTCTGTGAGATTCGTCTCGCAATTCATCGACGGGTTCGTGTGGGTCGGAGTGAGCACGCGCAATGGCGGCGAAGTGACTGGCGAGCTGTAGCCGTAGGACGGGTCTCCAGGCCCGTCCGAGCCTGTAAATTTCCGCTCGAAATAGCACTAAGGCCTCGCGACCTTTGCAGAGCGCCAGCGTTATCTCACCAAAAGTTCCAGAACGCTCAAACCATCCTACGAAAAGAGAGCTGGGCGCTGCGCGAAGCTCGCAAGGCGTTAAAACTATGTTTAATCGATTGTTAAAGACTCAGACGGGCCTGGAGACCCGTCCCACGATGTCGCCAGCCTGCATGGCGGGTTCACGCCGTGATTTCGTACTGGGATTGATCGGATTGATGACCCTCGCGGGTTGCAGTTCGGTCCCTCAAGTCTTGTCCGACGAGGCCGTCTTCGGCGAACTCGACGCGCTCTACACCGCGGTCACGTCCAAGAGGCGCAACTTGTTGACTGATTGCCAGAAGCGAATCACCAAACTGCACGACGAGCAGCGTATGTCTGACGCGGGCTTCAAAGAGGTCGAAGCGATTATTGCGCTCGCGGAACAGGACAAGTGGACTCCGGCGGCCGAGCGGCTATATACCTTTATGCGCGGACAGCGGAAGGCAAATTAGTGCTTTTGGTCGCCCGACGTTCTGAGTCGGACTTTCGTGGAGAAATGCACCCGACTCAGAGAGTCGGGCTACGGCGCAGCAAAAAAACCCCGAGGCTCCTTCCGGAACCTCGGGGCCGATTCTTAAAAATTTCGGATTCCCGGTTCACGTTGAACAAGGATTCCACTCTTCCGGCTTACTTCCATGGTGCTTCGCACCACTTCCAAAGCCTAAGCAGGCACCGAACCGTGCTTTACTACGAACACGATTGGGACGAGTACGGCTGTCCGACGAGTGGGTTGATCGCTCAGAGGAGCAGATTAACTCACAGGGATTACAGCCCGTCGGCGACTGTCAGACAGCCAACCTCTGGTTAGAACTACAAGACATATGTAGACCACCTCCTTCCTGCGAGAAGTTACCTGGAACTTCCAGACCAGTTCTGGATGTCTCCAGCTTTAGTCCGGCCCACCCACGTCTAGGTCGGGCACTGATTCAATACTAGACACGCTTCTCTGGTTCGTCAATTGCATTTTCTGAAAGTGATTTGGAATTGTCCTAAATCAATTTCGAGTCAACATTTGCGACCAGTGTAGGGAGGACAATCGTCCGTCCATTAAGGTTCGCGCGGCGCGCAGAATTAATCAAGATTTGAATAATTTTTGTCGCGTTTTGAATCAGCGAATACGAGCCGAAAGCTCAAGCGAAAACGTCTACGTGGTGGCCAATGGCGTGTCGCCGTGAAATCCACGTTGTAGGATTTCAAGAATAACTGGTGAGCCCGCCGAATTCTGTTTTCGGACTAATTCAGCCGCAGTCAAGTTACCCCAATAAGTCGCACAGCGGGTTGATGGATCAGCGCCTGCCTGCAAAAGATGTCTTACTGCCTCAGGCTGTTCCATCAAAGCCGCGTGCATCAGCGGGGTCATCTCTCCGTCAATGAGCGTTCTGGCTTCAACATCAACGTCGAATTGCAAAAGTGCGTCGATGACTGCAATCAAACCAAATCCAGCGGCGCGATGTAACGGAGTGCCATCCACGCCCTGAATATTGGGATCGCCGCCGTTTTGCAGCAAACAAATGATTAACTGCAGGGCCTCCGGCGATGGGTTGTTGCGTGCCATATCGACGGCTGTGTGCAGCAGGGTAATTCCGTCGTCAGCTGGTAAATCTGGCTTCTCACCAAGTTCCATCAGCAGTTTTGCGGCCGCGACATCACAACACGCGATTGCCCGGACAAGCAGACTTTCATCGACGTTTTGGGGAGTGCGATACCACGGGGTGGTGACAAGGTCCAGTCGCAACTGGTCTATGTCACCATGCGACCGGTAGGCATCCCAAATTGGGTTGGACCAGAGATCTACCACAGGGAATTGTCCAACATCATTGGCGTAGCGGCCTGTCCAATACGCATTAGGCGCGATGCGCGGTCGCCACGAATCCGGCGGCCAATGTGCCGATTTTTTGCAACGCGTCAGCGGTCGGCGTGCCGTCGGTCGTGATGGCACCCATTTGCCGGACGATCGCCGAGCCGACGATCACGCCATCCGCCAGACCACGCAGCTCGTCGACCTGTTCCGGCCGACTGATGCCGAAACCGACCGCTAATGGCAGTTTGGTCTGAGTTTTCAGCCATTTTAGCTGACCGAGAAGTTCCGACGGCAACTGGTCCCGGACTCCTGTCGTACCGGCGATAGAGATGCAATAGATGAATCCCCGGGCGATCTCGAGCACGCGCTGAGTACGGGCGGCCGTCGTTGTCGGAGCGATCAATTGCACGAGATCCAAGTCATGCTGAGCTGCCAGCGCGGACATGTCGGCCGCTTCATCGGCAGGTAGATCAGGCACGATCAAACCTGAAAAACCGGCCTCCCTGGCTGTCTTCACAAACACTTCCGGCCCCATCCGGAAAATGATGGCATAGGCCACCATACCGACCAGCGGCGGCAGGGGAGTATGGGTCTTAGTCAGTTGCGACACGGTGGCAAACAACTGCGAAATCTGTAGTCCTTTGCCGAGCGACCGCGTATACGACGCCTGAATCACCGGCCCGTCGGCTATGGGATCGCTGTAGGGAAATCCAATCTCAATCAAGTCCACGCCGCGCGAGGCCAATTCGCGAATCGTCAGAGCCGTCGTGGCCAAGTCCGGATCGCCAGCCGTAATGAATGGCATGAACGCCATCCGGTTCTCGGCCTTAAGTTTCGCAAACGTCTCAGAGATGCGTGAAGACACGAACGGATTCCTATTCGAAGTGGTTGATCAGGAGGATCAGTTGCCTGGTTGGAAACTTTAAATCGTTTGGCCCAGCACTCGGGCAACTTCGTAAACGTCCTTGTCACCGCGTCCCGACAGACACACGACGATGGCTTCATCGGGCCGACGCGCCTTCGCGGAAATCATCGCCTGAGCCACCGCGTGCGAGCTTTCCAGAGCCGGCAAAATCCCTTCGGTACGCGCCAGTTGACTGAAAGCCGCCAGAGCCTGATCGTCGGTAATCGGCGTATAACGAACGCGACCGGTGTCCTTCCAGTAACTGTGCTCCGGACCTACTCCTGGATAATCCAATCCGGCGGACACAGAATGCACGTCGCTGGTCTGCCCCTCGGCATCCTGCAGTACATAGCTGTAACTGCCGTGCAGGACCCCCTTCACACCATAGCTGAGGGTCGACGCATGCTGGCCGGGAGCCGTTCCCCGTCCGCCAGGCTCGACTCCGGTCAGGGCGACCGACTTGTCATCCACAAACGGGTAGAACATCCCCGCCGAATTTGACCCGCCACCGACGCAAGCGATCACTTCGTCCGGCAACCGACCTAAAATCTCGAGACTTTGCTGACGTGATTCGCGACCAATCACCGCCTGAAAATCGCGAACAATCATCGGGAAGGGGTGCGGCCCGACGACGCTACCGATAATGTAATGCGTGTCCTGGACCGACGCCATCCAGTCGCGCATCGCCTCGTTAATCGCATCCCGCAAGGTCCGTGATCCGCTCGTGACTGGCCGCACTTCCGCGCCCATTGTCTTCATAATGAAGACATTCAACTTCTGACGGCGGATATCCTCTTCACCCATGTAAACAACGCAGTCGAGGCCAAAGTGCGCACACGCGGTCGCCGTGGCCACGCCGTGCTGTCCAGCGCCCGTTTCGGCAATGACTCGCTTCTTGCCCATCCGCAAGGTCAGCAAAGCCTGGCCGAGGGCATTGTTGATCTTGTGAGCCCCCGTGTGGTTGAGATCCTCTCGCTTGAGATAGATCCTGGCCCCGCCGCAGTGCTTCGTCAGGCGTTCGGCAAAATACAGCGGATTCGGGCGTCCAACATAGTTCTTCAGCAGATCGGCCAATTCGGCCTGAAACGTCGGATCGGCCTTGGCCTGAGCGTAATCGTCCGTCAGCAGTTCCAGGGCGTGCATCAACGTTTCGGGGACGAAGCGACGCCCAAATTCGCCGAAACGGCCGGCGGCGTCGGGAACTTGAGAAGTCGCGGGGACCACTGACGGAATCGAAGAACTCATGAAATTCTCAGTAGTTGGGGGCACAGTAGACTTAGAGCGAATTGTCGCATCCCGTGGCCGATGCTGCCAGCGTCGGTGCTGATGCGACAGCGTCGGCTACGAACGGCGCCGTACAGCGGAACCGCATAAACGTCGTCTGATGTTGGAACTCGTGTGACGATTCATTATTGTGATCAGAGGTAGTCCTTCAAGGGACGGTCCCGATTTCGATAGAATTGACGTCGAATCGAGGCTGAAGTGTCGTGGGACGGGTCTCCAGGCCCGTCAGTCCCTTGGTGTGACATGTAACGAAGAATCCGGGGCCTTACGCCACCCGGCTCACCTGGTCACCGTTTTGTGCAGATTCACTTAGGAATTCGGTGGGACGGACGGCCTGGAGACCCGTCCCACGGAAGCCGGACAGTACTACGCTCCACGTAGAAAAATACTCACCGAAAGGTTCGGACATGTTTGACGTGCAGTTCCCCACCACGCCGGAAGCCGTCGCGGATTGGTATCGTCGAGGCCGCGAGGCGATTCCTGGCGGCGTTTGTTCGAGCACCCGGTTCAACCAGGGCCTGGGCGGGCCGGCCTATGCGGCGACAGCGAAGGGGGCACGCTTTACGGATATCGCGGGCAAAGAATACCTCGATATGTCGATGAGCCACGGGGCGACCCTACTCGGACATGCCCCCGAGTTTCTCAAGGAAGCCTTCCAGATCGCCTGGGAACGCGGCATCCTCTGCAGCCTGGATA
Source organism: Planctomycetaceae bacterium (assembly GCA_028291605.1). Classification (GTDB taxonomy): domain Bacteria; phylum Planctomycetota; class Planctomycetia; order Planctomycetales; family Planctomycetaceae; genus JAKFVC01. The sequence goes on from JAQGHS010000565.1 coordinate 7,508, forward strand.
CACCCTACCACGTGACGCTGGCGGAAGAGCTAATCAAGCTCGTGCCGTGCGCTGAGCGGATTCGCTTTACGAACGCGGGTACCGAAGCCACGCTGCACGCACTGCGACTATGCCGAGCGGTAACTGGTAAAGAAAAGGTCATCCGGTTCACCGGGCACTTCCACGGCTACCACGATTTGATTTTTATCGGCGGGCATCCTCCCGCAGCCGAGTTGAATTCACCCGTCGCCTATCGCGAAAGTCCGGGCATTCCCCGAGCTCTCGCCGATCTGATTATTCCGGTGGAATACAACAATCGCGAGGCACTCGAAAAGGCAGTCGCCGCTCACAAAGATGAAGTCGGCACCCTCTTAATTGAGCCGGTCGATTACAATTGTGCGTGTATCAAGCCCGAACCTGGCTTCCTGGAACTGGCCCGCGAGCTGGCCACGAAGAACGGGATGATCCTGTTCTTCGACGAGATCCAATCGTTCGCCAAGAAGAGCCCGGGAGGGGCTCAGCAGGACTTTGGTGTCACTCCCGATATCTGCACAATCGGCAAGTCCCTGGGTGCCGGTCTACCGCTGTCTGCAATTGCGGGTAAGGCTGAATTGATGGATCAGTTCAAGCCGACCGGTCCGGTTGCTCATAGCGGAACGTTCAACGCACCGCTGCTGGCCATGCTGGGCGGACTGGGGTTTGTCGATCAGATCAAACAGCCCGCATTCTGGACGAAGATCCAAGCCTTGGGCGAGCAACTTTATGCGGGTTTAGATGGGATTGCCAAACGCAGCAAGTTGCCACTACGCGTCCAATCGCACGGTAGCCGCTTTGGGATTTGTTTCGGCACGCGAGAACCGGTGCGTTGTTACCGGGAAACCCTGGTCCACACTCCCAAGACAATGATCGCGTTCTGCCGCGAGACGGCCAAGCGTGGCGTCTACTTCCACGACTACGGCGGAAGCTGCTGCCATCATGGGTACTCGCTGGCACACACGCCCGCGGATATCGATACCGTGTTGAATGTCGTTGAAGACTCACTGCAGGCGATTGCCTGAAATAACGCAAACGAGCCGGGCGCCATAAAGCTCTGGTTGCTTCAATTGGGATTCAACACCCCTTGACGACTTCCAGGGACTTTCGGTGCCCGGCTCGATAATTTTCCGGCCAACTCCGCTGCTCAGCGCTCAACCTTTGCGTTTGAAGTACTGAACCTCACGCTCGTGCTGCTGAGCCTTTTCGCGACTATCGAATGTCCCCAAATTCCTCCGTTTGCCCGTTGCCGGATCGGGTTTGCTGGAATAGAGACGATAGTGCCCCGTTTTCAATTTGCGAATCATGGGATAACTCTTTCCAATGATTTTGCGTAGCGCTCGTTCGCAGGAAAAACTGCAATCGAACTAGCGTGATCGTTATTTATCAGTGGAGCGCGGCGTCTCGGGCTTCTCAACCTGCCGCTTCGTTCGATCGGCGACTTGGTCCGGAAGACTCCGCTCAGAGGGAGTTTTTCGCTGCTCCTCGGATATCTCTTTCAGCCGACGCTCATGATCCCCGTCGACGTCAGGAATGACTGACGGATTCATAATTGCTCATCCTTGGATAATGATGGTCAGGCGCGGTCTTTCAGACCGGCAACTCCTTCGTGCTCGGCGCACATGGCACAACAGAAAATCAGATTGTCGTGCTCGACACCGTGACCGATCACACGGCACCCACAATGATTACAAGTGGGAGCCAACGCGTGAATCGCACACTCAAATGAATCAAACGTGTGCTCGTGGCCGTGCATGGAAATGGTAAACGACTTATCGTAGTCGTTCCCACAGACATCGCATTTCGACATGGAAAATCCCCTTCCAAATCGGTGCTGACGACTAGCAATCAAAATGCAGTTGTGTCCAGGAATGCCGAGACCTATTAGCTCTCGCATCTGTAGATCCCTGGACTGCGCATTTTGTTGATCCGCTTCGGATCGCCAAAATTGAAAAGCAACAGACGTGCCAGTGGTGGGTTGGGCGGACGTTTCTCCGCTTCTTTTTGGTATTTGAGGCCAAAGCTCGCGTTATGGGAGGTAAACCTCTTAGGTCTCGCCAGGAATTGATAACGGGCGTTAACAGCATCTGCGTCGCGTCCTGGGAGCAGAGCAGCCTTCGGCCTGCAATCGCGATCTCGCCTGGCTGGCAGTCGATCAGGAAGGCCGCTGAGCACTCAATTCAACTTCAGGAAAACTTTACATAATTTCGGCAATCAAATCCCAGGTGGCCCCCTTGGCCGGGACACAACGGAAGCGAACCATCGCCGGCCGCATTGAAATTGGAATACTGGGACCTCTACGAGTTTTTCATCCTACGATGGAGCGACCGATCCCTGCGGTGAACAGCCGTTTTGCATGCAATCCTGGGCTCCAGGGCAGTCTTCATATTCATTTGATTCAGATGGTATCGAACTTGCGTTGGTGGCCCCTCACAAGGCACCTGCCCCATCGGAAATTCGCATTCCAAGGTGACCTTGCTTGACAGCGGAACTATCTGGCTCTGAGAGTTGGATAAACCAATCTTGTACCGGTAAAGGAGTGACTCCAATGTTTCGAAAAATGTTTATCGCATCAGCATTTATCGCGATCACAGCCAGCGTCGCCATGCTCTCTGCCGAGGCTCCGGCAACTGCGAAACCAACCAAGTCGGCTGATCAAGCTGATTCCGGGAAGCGGACTCCAGACCATTTGCTGGCGACCTGTGTCGCCTTGGGCAACCAGGGTGAAATCTCGATTTCCGAGATCGCTCGCACGAAGGCGACCAACGATGACGTGAAAAAGTTTGCCGACATGATGATCACTGACCACCATGCCTTCCTCGAAAAACTACAAAAATTCGCTCCGGAAGCCACGAAGGCAGGTTACTTGGACAGCGCCACCAAGGAAGCCAAGACGAATAAGTCCGGCAACAAGATTCAACAGACGGCCGCCACCGATGCGGACAAATCCGATGTGAAGACCGCCGACGCCAAGTCGGGTGATGGGTCGCAGCATTTCCATCACATGCAGTTGGAACGCGAACTCGCCACTCAGTGCTTGGCATCGTCTAAAGAAATGCTCGAAAGCAAGAGTGGTCCCGAATTCGACGCGTGCTTCATTGGAATGCAACTGGGAATGCACATGCACATGAAGGACAAGCTGATTGTCTTCCAACGACATGTCTCCCCAGAACTGGCTGCAATTTTCGCGGAAGGTCAGAAGACCACCGAGGAGCACATGGCCAAGGCCGAAAAGATCATGAAGGATTTGCACCACACGACGACGACCCGCACTGTGGAGACCAAACGTGGCGATGGCAAGGGTAAAGAGCGTAAGGTCACCAAGGAAGCAAACTAGATTAGCGACAATAAAGACATAAGGGATCCGTGATCCGGGTACACCATTGACTGACCACAAATGATTGAGAGCCTCGGCTTGCCAGCAAGCCGGGGCTCTTTTCGTAGCCTGACTCGTTCCTCGTAGCCGAAGTCGCCAAGACTTCGAGAGCGTTGCCACCAAGGGCCAGAACTCTTGGCGAGTTCTGCTACCAAGAATTGCGATTGACAGGCTGGATGCCTATCCCACGGACAGCGGCTCGTACTGATCTTGAAAACGATTGATCGCCATCTGCGGATCGAGGTTGAACAGGGCTCGTCCACCCGTGCTCCAGTTAGTCCGCTGGTAATGAAACAGCGCACACGCCTCGCGGACGGTGCCGACTGCGGCGACATCTTCCATGTCACCCCCTTCGATTGCTTCGAACCGCAGGTTGACGCCGACAAACGCGGTAATCAATCCTGTTTGCCGGTCGCGAGCAAAAGTCACCTGATCCAACCATTGGCAATCCAACCAACGTAGCCCACGCGGCTTGCCGAGAGAACTGGCCATCGTAAAGAACTTCGCTTCGAGCATCTCGCGCTGGAGTCGAAACGTCCGGACGGCCTGTTCGGCCTGCCGGCGACGCGACCGTCGGACTAGCGGCTTCCACGAGATCACCGCAACCACAATCGCCAAAACGACAATTCCGGCAACGATCCACAACGGATTCACACCCATGATTTTTCTTTTACGGCCCTGGAGTTTTCTTGATTGCGGTCAATGGGAGGAGAGCCTTCCGCTAACGCTCTAGTCTCTTTCGGGCTCACCAGACTTAGCGGCTCGGCGGGGTACTCTCCGGGTCCCTCGCCCTCCCATCATCCACAAGCTGCGTCGGTTCAAGTCATTATAGCCATCTGATCGCGGAAGACATCCCGTTTGGAGCGACGGTGGTCCAGGCGTCGTCGTTTCGCTGGGCAGAGCTCTGGAGTACACTTCAGCAAATCGGCACTCCGCTCTATTGTTCCTGCTATTCCGAGGTCCGCTCGTGGAAGTTTCGTTGATGATCACCTGCCTCGGCGACTCCATTCGCCCCCAGGCTGGAGTTGCTACAGTGCGGCTCTTGCGGAGATTGGGAATTCAGGTTCATTTCCCCGAACGTCAAACCTGTTGCGGCCAGCCATTTTATAACAGCGGCTTTCTGTCCGGAGCGCGTGAACTGGCCCAGCACACAATGGAGACATTCGCCGGCGATCGCCTGGTTGTCACCCCCTCGGGCTCGTGTGCGGCGATGGTGAAACTGGAATACCCGCACTTGTTTCACGACGATCCTGCCTGGCATTCTCGGGCCACCGATCTCGCCGCACGGACCTTCGAATTAAGCGACTTCCTGGTCAATCAATTGCAGGTGATCGATGTCGGCGCCAAGTTTTATGGCAAAGTTGCGTACCATTACGCTTGTCATCTGCGAGGCTTGGGATTGAAGGACGAAGCCGAGACCCTGATTCGGAACGTCGCAGGTGCCGAATTGATGCCCCTGAAGAATCAGGACCAATGCTGTGGTTTTGGCGGTTCGTTCTCCGTACGTTATCCCGAAATCTCGGGGGCCATGGTCGGCGACAAGGTCGAATGCATTACGAATACCGGTGCTGATGTCCTCGTAAGTACCGATACTGGTTGCCTCATGAATATCGGCGGCGCACTGCACCGCGGCCAGTCGCCGATTCGCCACATGCACCTCGCGGAACTGCTGGAAAGTCGCGGCTGAATGCCGCGGCTCAAGCGGTGATATCGGCGGGCTCTTCCAGACAATCGATGATCTAAATCGGCACGCGGCTGGACTTTAGCCCTTCCTATCTCGCAATCTCCTGCTCTCAGCGGTGATTGACCATGAACCCGAATTTCCGCTCTCTTGTCTCCCTATTAAACAAATTTGCAACAGACTCTGATCTGACTAGGTACCACGAGCGATGATTGATATTCAGGTGATCGACCGTGGATTTCGCAGAATTATGGTGAAACTTCGTGAGCCTTTCTAAGAAAATCAACGTTCCTACGACATACTGGTAACAAAACAACGACACAGCCGCGTGATTGAGCGCAAACATTCAGTTGTCGGTGCTATGCGAGGTAGTGCAGAACTTCGGTTTTTCATTCGGCTCAATGGTTAGCGGCGCTACCAAAGTGAAACGATCAGAAAATTGATCCACTCTGACGGATCTATGATAGAGGCAGATTAGCGGACTGCATTTCGGGACAATTTTTTCGCGGTCATCTGCCACGCAATCGCCACTCCCTTTCTGTAACCCTCCAACGGGATTCCGCAGTTCATTCGCGCTAACAGTGCGCGCATTGGCATACGAAGAGTCAGCTATGATCAACTTCCGACGTAGTGAGCAGGGGACAGGGATGATTCGAATGCCACGCGAAAGATCGGCATCGGTGCTGCGCGGACGAGGCAGCATCTTCCAGAAAAGCGGAGTTGGTCTGGTGGAAATCGTGCTGGTGCTGGGTGCTATCTTCGCGATTGCCTGGGGAGCTCACGCCTGGCACGAAAGCCAGGTTCGCAACTATCCTGGTCCTCGTTCTGCAGTGCAACATTCAGCTTACGACGTACCGCCTTTGTTATGCGTCGCCGTCTCGCCCGACCAGCGGACTGTCGTGTCGGTAGGTGCCGAAGGCGTATTGCGAATGTACGACCTGCAAACGCGGAAATGCTCGGCGATGGTCACCAGCCAATACTTCGAATTAACCACGGTCTGCTTTTCGCCCGATGGCTCCCGACTCCTGGTCGGTACTGCCGGCGGTGAAATCGAACTCTGGAATTGCGACGACATCCGCGTTCCGGTCTTCAGTCGAAAAGTGCACGCGGGACGCGTGACATTTCTCGCGTACCATCCCGATGGCCGCTCGTTTTTGACTGCTGGCGACGACGACCGAAATATCATCTGGAACGCTCAAACCCTGGAACCACTCTTCGAATTGCCGCCCGGCGAGTCAGCAACGCGTTCCGGAGCCTTTCTTCCCGCCGGTAACTTGTTAGTTCTCGGGACTGTGTTCGGTCAGTTGCAACTCTGGGATCTGACAACTCGACAACTTGTGAATGCAACCAAAGTCTCAATAACGAGCGAGCCGCGTGAGTCAATCGTAGAAGGACTCTGCATTCTTTCTGATGAGACCGAAGTTCTGGTGGTAACGCGCGATGGCGAGTTAGGAATTTGGGATGCCAGAAGCGGAACCCGCCGACTGAAATTCCGTCATCCCGGTCGATACATCACCTCGCTGCACATGCTGGCCAACGGTCGACATGCCGTCTCGGGTGGGCTCGATGGCCAGATTCAAATATGGGATGTCTCCTCGGGACACTGCATCAAGTCCATTCCAGCACACGCCGGTCCCGTACACGCCATGGCGGCAACTACTGACAGCCGCCTGATGATCTCAACGGGCTGGGACGGTACCGAAAGGTTCTGGGATCTATAGCCTTCATCGCTCCGCGTGACGGCTACTTTGAACACGCCTGCTTCAAGCGCGCCAACGTTTCATCCCAACTGGTCGCGGGTGAATCGAACAAGCGACGAGAGAAATCCCGCACGTGCTGGCGTGTCTCTTCATTGGTCAAGTAGTCAACAGGACTCTTGCCATCCACACGTGCCCACATACAACCTGCCAGGTGCCCCTGGGTGCGACGGAATAGTTCCGCCGCCGCAAACTCCGCATGCCGCTCAACACCTGCCAGGCCCGCCCGATAATGCTGCCAGAAATGGCGCGTCAAAGCGGCAAACGCTTCGAATTGCGAGGCATCACGGACAGCCTTGAGCAACAAGTGGCTCAAGAAAAAGCCGAGATCAAATGCAGGATCTCCATAATGCCCTGTCTCGAAGTCAACCAGCGCCAGGCGGTCCCCAGACAGCAAGATATTCTTCGGACTGAAGTCTGCCAGCACGATGCAACACGAGGTCGCAAGATTCTCTTGAATGAGTCTCTCCACTGGCGCAGCAACTTCGGGACGCACTCGGGCGAGATAGCGATAAAAGGGATCCAACCGCAACTGATCGAACACTTCCAGATCACCCCATTCGGACGCAAAATCAGCGCGATAACTCGTCTGGGCATGGACCGCGGACAGATAGCTCCCCAACCGGTCGGCCACACTGAGATCAATTCGGCCTTCCAGCAAGGACTGCTTCCAGACGACGTGATCCGCCGGGAATGCTTCCATCGCGAACAGATAGTTGTCGCGATCTTCGAACAGAACCTGAGGAATGACTCCCGGCGGCAGCAACGGACCCAACAATCTCAGCATACCAATTTCACGATAGATCCGATCCAGCCGGCTGATCCATTCCGTCTTGGTCCTCAACTGCGTCCGTGACTGCTTGATGATGAGGTCATCAGATGCCGGACGCGTGATTCGCAGGACGACATTCGATACGCCCCAGCCGAGCATCTCGACGTGAGCATTGTCCAGATCCGGTATATTGCCGCGGCTTCTTAGGTAGTCGAGTGTATTTTGCGCATCAAGTTCGAGCATCTTTATTCTCAGATTGCGTTGGAGTGGCGTGTAGGATGGGCCAAGGTCCACAACACACTGAGTCAAAACAACAGCTTGTCCGGAATATCCAAACCATCATCCTCATCCGGTGTTTTTTCCACAGCCGGTAGAGAGACCTCTGGCTCCTTGGCTTTGGGCGATCTCTTACTCGGAGCTCTGGCAGCGGGCTTGGCTTGTTTATCGACAGTCGCTGTCGCGTCGAACGGCACAAGCGTGATATTTCCCTGGGCATCCAGGCTCACCAATTGCTCGATCCGTTGTTCGGCCCGTTCGAGGAACTGGTAACACTGACGCAACAGGCCGATCCCTTCCTCAAAGCGGCGCAGCGATTCATCCAGCGTGATGGTTCCTCCCTCGAGATCCGCAACGATTTTCTGGAGGGAAAGAACAGCTTCTTCAAAGCTAAGGGGCGGCGATGGTTCAGACGAAGTGGACATACTGGCAAATCTCAGTCGCGGAAAAAGTCTATTTATTCAGCGGGAGCGTCGGCCTTGGACTCGACGGCCGAAATCAAACTCTGCTCAGGGCTGACGCTGATGACCTCGCTGGTAATCTGCCCCTGTTGAAAGAACGTATCAACTCGATCACCGGCCCGCAATTCGGCTGCCTGCTTGAGTGGGGACCGCTGCCCCGTTTTGAACGTCAACGTAAAGCCGCGTTCGAGGATCTGCAACGGACTGAGGGCATCCATGTGCGCCGCCAACGATTGCACTTGCTGCCGGGCGGAAGTCACTCGTTGACGCCACGCGCGGACCGCCCGTTCCGTCAGTTCATCCAGCCGCCGCGTTTGATCGTGCAGCCTCTCTCGAGGATGGGTAAACGCCCTGCGATTGGAGAGACTTTCCAGTTGCCAGCGAGCGCGTGAGGCCTTGCCTTGCAGAGCCTGAGTCAAGCGGCCACGCAAACCGTCGAGCTCTGCACGTATCTCATCACGATGCGGGACGACCAGTTCGGCCGCCTCGCTGGGCGTGAGTGCCCGCCGGTCAGCCACCAAGTCGGAAATGCTGACGTCGATTTCGTGTCCCACCGCACTGATCACGGGAATCAGACAGTCAAAAATTGCACGCGCCACGACTTCTTCGTTGAACGCCCACAGATCTTCCAGACTGCCTCCACCGCGGCCAGTAATCACGATGTCAACTTCGGGGATCAGATGCACCTTCCGCAACGCCGCCGCGATCTGTTCCGCAGCGCCTTCACCCTGCACGGGCACTGGGACAATCACAATGTTGGACTGTCGCCAACGACGGGTAATGACCTGCAACATGTCATGCACGGCGGCGCTGGTCGGGCTGGTCACCAGGGCAATGGTCCGCGGAAATCGCGGCAATGGTCGCTTGCGAGCTGCCTCAAACAAACCTTCCGCCGCCAGCTTGTCGTGCAATTGACGAAACGCCAGTTCCAACGGACCCAATCCCTGGGGAATCAGTTGCTCGATGGTCAACTGATAAGTACCGCGGGCCGCGTACAGTTCAATCGGGCCGACGGCGATCACCTGCAGTCCATCCTGGACCTGAAACTTCAAGCGCTGAACAGTCCCGCGCCAGATGACCGCTCGGATTTGAGCAGTTTCATCTTTCAGCGTCAGGTAATAATGCCCCGAAGCAGCACGGGTGCAGTTAGAGATTTCACCCGACACCCAGACGCAGGGGAAGGCCGTTTCCAGAACCCCCTGCAGGATGTCGGACAATTGCGAAACGGAGATGACTGGCGGCTGTTCCATCGTGCGGACAGCTTAACGGCAACGGGGGCGAAATTCACGTGTCAGCGGAATCGCTCCAGCAGTCATTATTTGACTCGCTTGAAACCCGACCAGGACCTACCGGTGCTATGCGGCGTTGACAAGCCACTCCGTCCGAAAATCTGAGGGGTGCGGGTCGATTTGCTGACACCTAACATGTCGGTCGAAATCGAACGAGTCATCCCGGTTCTCGCCTGCCCCACCACGACGGTATTGTCACCCAGCTTGCGCGTGTTCGTCATGAATCCATCGGGGCGGTTATGAATGGGGCCGGAAGGAAATGCCGTGGTCCCCGTGCCGACTGTTACGCCCAGACGCTCTCGCCCGGGAATCACCGCCGCGCGTCCTGAGATTTGCCGCGGCGATTTGGCCCCCAGCGGAAGTGCCGGTTTGGTGACCAAAGATTTCGGCCGCGCGGGGGCCAACTCGGCCATCACATTCGCAGAGCACGATGCGCTAATGACTACGAAGCCAACCAGCAGATGAGAGATAGCTCGGACCATGATTGTGTCCTGCGAGGGCGTATTTGCGGGCCGGCGATTGTGCCAGCGCTTCTACTTATAACATCAAGGCGCCAGCGGTTGAAGTCTGATCCAACCACACGGTCCGGGACTTTACCGCACGCTCACACCCTCACCGGCCGAACGGAGACTGGGCCTGCCATGCCACTCATGCTCGATGTTCCTCATCAACAGGGCCGAATCGAAATGCACCGATTCGGGAGGAAAGAATTCGGGATCCTCAAAGAAGCTGGACTGAATCTTCGAAACATCGAGCGATTCCAGATGCCACTGAAACGTCCGCAATTCCAGCCCTTCAAATGTTCCGGGGCAAGCTGCCGGGGAATAGCCGAGTGAACCGCATTCGAAAAACGTAGACGCCTCGGCCAGTGATTCGAAGACAGATTCGCTGGGCCAGCGATCACTGACCGTCCCTTCCACGGCCACCCGGGTTTTCCCGTCATCGCTACGCATCGCGACTGAAAGATGACGGTCGGTCTCGCGCACGTCGAATCGAGCGTGCTGATGAACCCCAGGAAAGACCCGGCCACCGACGAGCGTATTCAATCTGGATGACGTATCCCGCCGCGGAACATAGACGCCCTGACGCGGCACGCCGTGGTCATCCCACTCCACAGCAATCCGATGAGCCGCATTCTCTGATGAGAAGCCCATAGCCAACGGGAAAAACCGAGGCCGGACTCGCTTGAGTCGAATCAAGCAAATACCAGCCAGCCCCCAGCCTTGGACGAGCTTGGGGCGAAACGGCGCAGGGAGAATCCGGGCGAGATATTCTGGATCAACGTGATAGTTGGCCAGAATTCGACGATCAATCACCCCGCGCATTACGGGCAGCCACATGGGATGTCTCGCTGGATATGTGCCTGGACCATGGCCGACCAAAACTGATTACATCAACTCTAACCGTCTTTTTAGAGCAGCATTAACCGCGGATCTTGCGTGAAGCGGAGTCTCTAAATAAGTCGCTCTTACTTTCCAGACTTCGCGGACATCTCAACAACTTAATCAACAATG
>JAQGHS010000580.1 GCA_028291605.1 Planctomycetaceae bacterium
TTGAACGCCCGACCCCAAACTGAGACGTTTACCTATTCTCTTTGAGGTCATTTCCCAGGAATTAAGCGCAGCACCTGACCTTCCAACTCACTGACTTTTGCCGCGTCTTCAGGCTTTTCCAACTGCAACATTACATCGTTCACACCGGAGCCATAAACCCCGCGGTTCTTCTGCGAGATGACCTTTCCGGCAAAGCGGACATTGGTCGGTCGATAGCCGGGGCCGGTCGTGGTGATGGTCACCGGCTGGTTGGGTTGCAGCTTGCCCGATTGAGCCCAATACGATGAATAGACCATGAATTGGACCTGGTCTTTCTCAACGGTTTCGATCTGGCCGGCGAGCCCTTCTGCGGCGATTTCTGCGTTGATCCGTTTGGTCTCCAGTTCTTTGAGCGTTTCCAGGCTGGCGTCATCGGCGAGCAACAGCACGACTCGACGGTTGTCGCGATAGACCCAAGTCATATAGACGTGGTCGCCGGTCTTCAGCGGAAAGTCGTTGACGAGTTTTCCCGCCGACCATTTCTGGCAAGCTGGTTCGATTTCGAACGGATGCGTTTTTTCTTCCAGCGGTTTTTCGCCGGCAAAGACTTGGGCGACAAAACTCTTCGGGTCGGTCACGGAGACAATCTGCCAGAAATGACCGTGGCCCTTCATTTGCGAGATCTCATCCTGAAAATGGACGACGTAGCCGCGGCGATGATTTTCGTCGGGGTCGAAGAACATGTTCATCTTTTCGCCGGGGACGAGTTGATCGAAGCGGGCGCCATAAGCCAGGTGACGATAGGTCGTCGCCCAAGGCAAGACGCGGACGCGAATCACTTCTCCGGGGGGATCAGGGGTGACTTCCGCTTCCCAGGTTTCGGGATTCCACTTCTTCCAGACCCACCAGCCGCGTGAGCGGCCGATCATCCCCGGGGCCCCGAATTTGCGCGGATGGACGGCGATGAGTGCCTTTGTAGCGGCGATCCGGCGGACGGCTTCAGTGCGTTGTTCGGGCGAGAGTTTTAGTTCTGTTCGTGCCCGGTTGGCGATCACTTCCTCGGCTTTCGCCTTGCCGAAGATGTGCTCTTGATTTTCGTGCTCACCGGCGAGCGAATAGAGGATGAAAGCCTCGAGATCGCTTTGCGGCACCCCTTTGCCGGACTCGTAAAGTTCGCCGAGATTGAACTGGGCTCGGGCGTGACCTTGGTCGGCTGCCTTACGGAACCAGCGGGCGGCTTGGCGGGGATCGAGTTCGACCCCGTGAGCATGTGCGTAGTCCAGCCCGAGGTTGTGCTGGGCGGTCGTATCACCTTTACCTGCGGCCAGTCGATACCACCGGATGGATTCCACAAAGTCTGCCGGGACTCCGAACCCGTGTGCGTAGATGGAGCCTAAAGAAACTTCCGCCTTGGTGTGTCCCTGGGCGGCGGCCTTCTTAAACAAGGCGAGGGCTTGGGCGTCATCTTTGGCGACACCCTGCCCCGCGGCATATTGGCGAGCCACTTCGAACTGGGCGGTGGCGTCTCCCTTAGTAGCTTTTTCCAGCAGCTCGGCGAATGGCTGATCGGCTGCAGAGGCGAACGTGGACAGCGCCAGAGTTAGCAGTCCGCAAAGCAACAATTTTGCATAGCCATTGCGCAGGTCAGAGGCCGAGTGAATTGGATTGAGACGCGGATTCGTGTTCATACGCTGAGAGAAACTCCATCGCCGGTTGAGAACGCATCAATTGTTGCCGCTTCGATATAAGGGTAATGAGTGGCGGGGTCGGGAGGCAATTCAAACGGTGCAAACAGCGCTCAAACATTAGGCGCAGGTGCGTAGAAACAAAAACAACCATGCCTTCGTTGACGTTGAAGGCATGGTTGCTCGTTGTGGTTGTTTTGACCTGGCTACTGCGGATGCGTTTCGTTCGCGGAGCGAACAACGACTTTCATTCCACGGTGACACTCTTGGCTAGATTCCTGGGGCGGTCGACATTGCAGCCGCGGAGGACGGCCATGTGATAGGAGAACAACTGCAGCGGAATGGTGGTCACCAACGGCTGCAGGAAGTCTTCGACTTCGGGGACATAGATCACGTCGTCGGCCAGGTTGTCGAGGGCCTTGTCCCCTTGACTGGCGATGGCGATGACTGGCCCGCGACGGGCTTTGACTTCCTCGAGGTTGCTCATCACCTTGTGGTACATATTGCCGTGCGGCACGATGAAGACCGATGGGGTTTGCTCATCGATTAACGCAATCGGACCGTGCTTCATCTCGGCGGCCGGGTAGCCTTCCGCGTGGATGTAGCTGATTTCTTTCAGCTTCAGTGCCCCCTCCAGGGCGACCGGGAAATTGTATTGGCGGCCCAGGTACAGGCAGTCTGTGATGTGGTGGTATTTCTTGGCGATTTCTCGGACGGCATCGTTGCATTTGAGCGTCTCGCGAATCACATCTGGCATGTTGCGGAGAGCCGTAATGATTCGCTTGCCGGCGGGATGCGACATGTGCCGCAACCGGCCCAGATGGAGGGCCAGCAGTGTCAGGACCGTGACTTGTGACGTAAACGCCTTGGTCGAAGCAACGCCCACTTCGGCGCCGGCATGCAGGTAGATGCCGCCGTCAGCCTCTCGGGCGATCGTCGATCCAACGACGTTGCAGATCGCTAAGGTCGGATGACCCTTGCGCTGACATTCACGCAGTGCCGCCAGTGTGTCGGCCGTCTCACCGCTTTGGGTGATCGCGAAGACCATCGTATTTTCGGAGAGGGGCGGATTGCGATATCGCAGTTCGCTCGCATATTCGACTTCAACAGGAATCCGGGCGAATTCTTCGATGAGGTACTCACCCACCAGTCCGGCATGCCAACTGGTTCCGCACGCCGTCAAGACGATGCGATCCAGTCGCCGCAGTTGTTGGACAGTGAGATTCAAACCGCCGAACCGCGCGGTGGCCTCTTCTTCATCGAGACGGCCGCGCATGGCGTTTTCGATCGTTTGTGGTTGCTCGAAGATCTCCTTGAGCATGTAGTGCGGGAAGCCATTGAGATCCTGATCGTGCTGAGTCTGATCGAGTGTCTGGATTGACGGTGCGCGGGCGCCCGTGTCGCGATGGATCAGCCGCATGCCTTCGGTCGTCAAGAGGACCATTTCGTGGTCGGCCAGATAAACGACTTCATCCGTATGCCCGACCAGCGGACTGCCGTCGCTGGCGAGATAATATTCACCCTTACCCACACCGACGACCAGCGGGCTTCCCAACCGGGCTGCAACCAGCAACTCGGGGAAGTCGCGGAACAAGATGGCCAGGCCGTAGGTTCCCTTCAGCCGGCGCAAGGCCAGTTCGACTGCGTCCAGGGCCGTCTGCAAGTCTTCCGGATCTTTGCCCAGGCGGGCTTGCTCCTCGAGATGATGAGCGATCAGGTGAGCGATGACTTCGGTATCCGTTGCGGAACGGAAGACGTAGCCCAAGGCCTGGAGTTGTTCCCGGAGGGTGGCATAATTCTCGATCACGCCGTTATGGACGAGGATGACCTCGCCATTTCCACCCACATGCGGATGGGAATTCACGTCGGTCGCTGGTCCGTGCGTCGCCCAACGAGTATGGCCGATGCCCAGATTGCCGGGACACGGTTGCTCGTCGACCAGGCGGGCCAGTTCCTGGACGCGGCCGGCCTTTTTGCGAATCGAAATGCCGTCCAGATCGCGGACGGCGATTCCCGAGCTGTCATAGCCGCGATATTCCAGGCGTCGTAAGCCTTCCAGCAGGATTTCCGAAGCTGGTTGTCGTCCGATGTATCCAACGATTCCGCACATGCCGATGGCTCCCTGGTCTTTTGTAGCTCGAGCTCTGCAATTCGTCCGCTCCTGCTCCAATTGTTACGGAGAAGCGACGGTCGAATAGCGCCCCCGGGTGGCTCTCCACCTTATCGGTCTGCTCAGGCAGGCTGGTTACGCTTGATTTCAGTCTAGGTGATCGATGACGGTGACTTGTTTGTCCAGCTAGTGAATCTGCGGATTTCTTGGGCCAAATTGTGGTAGATCTGGGGGGATTTGTGGCCGAATCCGATCGACCTGATTTTTCAAGGGGTGCTGATTGTGCCGGAGTTATACGATAGAGGGTTCGATGTGACAATTGCGGTTCCCGGTGCGGGGAAATAGGAGTGAATGCGGGGAATGACGAATGACGAAGTCCGAATGTCGAAAGAATGACAAATGTCGAATGGTCAAATTGGCGAGAAAGTGAGATCGCTGCACGTCAATCGCCTGTGCTACCGGAAATACGCGAGTGCCGCGGCCGGTCTGGACTGTTGGATTTCGTCATTCGTCATTCCGGCGAATGCGGGCAGACTCTTTCGCAAAAATTGACGTGACTTGGGTTTGCGGACGGAATATCATTTCCATCCGTTGCGAAGTTCCGTATATTTAAGGGCTCCCGGGGTAGATTCCTCCCCACCGGAACTCCGGGCATTCTGTTCAGATGGATATTGCAGTGATCGTCATTCCAATTGAGTTGCCGCTGGAGTCTCGGATATGACCGCCCGTCTAGTTCCTCTATCCGAGGGCAGCATTGCCATCGTTCTGGATAAGGCGATCACCTTGATCGGTCGCCATCCCGACTGTGACGCGGTGCTCGATGACAATCAAAAGATCTCACGCCGCCATTGCTGTATTGCCCAAGTGGATAATCGCCTGGTATTGCGTGATTTGGGCAGCATGAACGGCATCCGCGTCAATGGCGAGCCGATTGTCGAGGTCGACCTGGTGGAAGGGGATGAAATCACCATTGGTGATGAGGAATTCGTCCTGGAATTGAAGTCCAAAGCGGGAACACCCAAGCGCTCGAATGCGAATGACTTGCCGACGCCAGAAAAGCCCAAACGATCGCCGAAACCCATCTCCGCGCCGCCTGCCGCACGCCGTGCGCCGCTCCCCTCGGATTTGAGCCAGGAGTTCCCCGTCGCGATTCCCGACGAGTTGGAAGAGGAAGATTTACGTCCCAAGCGCGGTAGCCGTTCCTCGATTCCCGACAACGGGGTGAGACGTCGAGCGCCGGATTCCAGGACCAAGGAAGAAGACGATTCGGATGACTCAGACGATTCGGGGGATGGTGATTCGTCTGAACGAGACGATAACATTCTGAAGCTGGATAGCGGTGAGATTGAACTCAATGGTTTATGATCTTGCTGTATCTTAGGATGTGTCTCGAAATGTGAAATCATCTGCGTGAATCTGCGTCATCTGTGGATAGCAAGTTCTGGATTTGTCCACAGATGACGCAGATTTCGCAGATAACTCCGAACGAAGATCAAGCCGCGATTTGTAGAGATCTCTATGCCCCGAATTGTCATCGCTGAGTGTAAGCAGGAAGTCTCGACGTTTAATCCGAGCCCCAGTCATTACGAGGACTTTCGCATCGTCCGGGGCCCGGCGATGGTGGATTATCACCGGGGTGGCGGCGAAGAGGTGGCCGGCGCGATCAGCGTCCTCGATGCCGACCCCAGCGTGCAAATTGTGCCGTCATTTGGAGCCAGCGCGATCACTTCGGGTGGCGTGCTGTCTGCCGCAGGGTTTCAGCGTTTAAGCAGTGAAATCCTGGGCAGTCTGGCCGAAGCCGGGCCGGTGGATGCCGCCTTTTTTTCGCTGCACGGGGCGATGCAGGCGGAGAGCGAGGACGATCCCGAAGGCTATCTGCTGCGGGAAGCACGACGCATTCTGGGCGAGAGAATCCCGTTTGTCGTGTCGCTCGATCTGCATGGCATTCTTACCGATCGCATGCTGGAGCACAGCGACGCAGTGGTCTGTTATCACACCTACCCGCACGTCGATTTCTTCCAAACGGGCGCTCGTGCGGCTGGACTGTTATTGAAGATTTTGAAAGGCCATGCGCGACCGGTCACAGCCCGCGTCAAGATTCCGGCACTCGTCCGCGGTGATGAGCTCATCACTGATAAGGGATCCATTCGCGAGTGCATTCAGTTGTCTCAGCAATTGGAGGCCAGTGAGAAAGGACTCTCCGCGGGCGTCATGTGGGGCAATCCGTTTACTGATGTGCCGGAGCTGCGCACGAACAGCATCGTCTGCATGGATGGCGACGAGGCGGCAGCCCGTGAGCAGGCGCTCGAACTGGCACGGCGGTTCTGGAAGCATCACTCGAAAATGCAGGTGCCCCTGACCAGTCTGACGGAAAGTGTTCGGCAGGCTGCCGAGATCAAATCGGGAACGGTCGTGATGATGGACGCGGCGGACGCCACCAGTTCCGGGGCGTCAGGGGACAGCAATGCGATTCTGGGAGAATTGATCCGCCAGGGATATCGCGGAACAGCACTGATCCCCATCGTCGATCCGACCGCAGTTCGGCAGGCCTTCGAGGCTGGCGTGGGAGCCACGATTCAGGTCTCTGTCGGAGGCGCCTTCGATCCGGCACGGTTCCCACCGGTTAAGCTGGAAGCCCAAGTGCGGATGTTGTCCGATGGCAAATTCCGGAGTGAGTCGTTTGGCTGGAAGTGGGATTCCGGTAAGACGGCCGTGCTGCAGTCGGGTAACTACACGCTGGTCGTCGGGACACGGCCGGTCAGCCTGTTTGATCGGTCCTGGTTCTTTGCCAATGGACAAGATCCTAAGCGATTCAACCTCGTCGTGGTGAAGTCGCCCCATTGCGAGCACCACATGTTTGCCGACTGGTGCGCGAAGTTGATCAACGTGGATGCACCCGGTTCGACCAGCGCCAACGTGCGCGGTCTCGGGCACACGCGATGTGCTCGGCCGATGTTTCCCCTCGACGGCGAGATTGAATTTCATCCAGCCGCCGATATTTTTCGGCGCTGGTAACGCGTGTCTGGTGAATACTAGACTGCGGCGGTCCATCAGACTCAAGCCTGGGATGTCGGAGTAATCAGCTCCCGCCTATCTATCTGCGATTTGTCTTTTTTGTTAGGCTGGATTTGATTCGTTTGTTCAAATGATCCAGATAGTCGCATCTGAGGAGATACATTATGGCGCACCGCCGTACTGACCGTTCAGGTTTTACGCTGATTGAACTGCTGGTCGTGATTGCCATTATCGCAGTTTTGATTGCTTTGTTGCTGCCTGCCGTGCAGCAGGCTCGCGAGGCCGCCCGCCGGTCGCAGTGCAAGAACAATCTCAAGCAATTGGGCTTGGCATTGCATAACTATCACGATACCTACGGGGTCTTTCCGTATGCTCAAACCCCCTGCTGCAGCGGTGGACACACTTGGGTCGAGATGTTGTTGCCGTTTATGGATCAGGCCCCGATGTACAACCAGATCAATTTCAATCTGGACATCATT
>JAQGHS010000672.1 GCA_028291605.1 Planctomycetaceae bacterium
CGATCATCCAGATCTCGCATCTCCACAAATCCTTCGGATCGAACCGCGTGCTGCGCAATGTGAGCCTGGAGATTCCTCAAGGCGCGATCGTCGGCCTGTTAGGGACCAACGGTTCAGGCAAGTCGACGCTCATTAAATGCCTGCTGGGATTATTAAAGATCACCCAGGGTGAGGCTAAGATCTACGGCGAAGACGTGTGGGATCTCAGCGCGTCATCGAAGGCGCGGCTGGGCTACGTGCCGCAAGAAATCCAGCTTTATCCGTGGATGCTAGGCCGGCAGATTATCGAATACACGGCGGCATTTTATCCGACTTGGGATTTCGACCTGACTAATAAGCTGTTGGGGGAATGGCAGATGGACCCCGATGAGCGTGTGAGCACGCTGTCTCCCGGTCAGTTACAAAAGCTGGCTCTCATTCTCGCGTTGGGGCACAGCCCCGAACTCCTGATCTTCGACGAACCGGTGGCGAGCCTCGACCCCCTGGCCCGCCGCGAGTTCTTAAAGTCGCTGCTGGAAATCACCCAGGACGAACGGCACACAGTCCTGTTCTCAACGCACATCACTTCCGACCTGGAACGAGTCGCCTCGCACGTGGCGGTGATGCGCAATGGACGGATCGAGTTCTTCGATGAACTCGACGCGCTGAAAGACAAAGTCAAACGCCTAAGAATCTCCGCGGCGGAAGACCTACCCCGGGACTTCGCCATCACCGGAGCCTTACGAACCGAAGTCGACGGCCCCCGCGCCCTGGTCGCCGTCAGCGATCTGCAACCGCACATGCTCGAAGAAATCAAAACCAGATGGCAGGCGGAAGTCAGCGTGGAAGATCTCAACCTGGAAGACATCTTTTTGGAGTTGCACCAAAGGTAATTAATACCCCAACGGGGTAATGCATCATAGCCCAGGGTTGCCCGCTCCTGCGGGCTACCCTGGGTGTGGCCCGCAGAGGTCGTCGTACCCTGTAAGGGTTCTTGCTCGCGATTCTCCGAAGACCGAAGAAGTAACCCTTACAGGGTAAATGTCGATCCGAATTCATGACCCAGGGTAGCCCGCGGGAGCGGGCAACCCTGGGCTATGATACATACATATCCCCTTTGGGGAATTTATTCAGATCTCCAGCTAGGGCGATGCCCCAGGCTGGCCTGGCGCGCCCCCTTGGGGCTGAGAATTCGACGAGGACCCTATGAGTAAAAGCCTCCAACAAGTCTGCGCGACCTACCTGCAGTGCTGGGTCCAATGGTTCGTGATCTTGGGATACTTCGGCCTGTGCCTCGCCGCAGTCTTCGCAGGGGAATCAGGGAGCTATGGTGAATGGGGCGACGTGTCACCGAAACCATCACATCCCGACCCCAAGGTCGTGGTCGAGCAAAACGGATCGCTGGATCAATCCAGCCGCGACGCACGGTCCATCGATTGGACTGCCCCTCAGCCAACACCTCCGCAAGCTGTCCCGTTACAGCCGTTTCCGAACTTGAAGACCTTGGAAATCCGCGGCGCCCTGAAGTCGGTCGAGGAACTGCACGTCCTGCGCGCCATGCCGAATTTAGAGTCTCTGACGTTGGCCAGCATGGTCCCCCCCGACAGTCTGCAGATCATCGGCGAGGTTCGAAGCCTGCAATACTTGAGTCTGACGAAAGTCGAAAATAATCCCGCACTCTCGAAATTACGCCAACTCGCGCAACTCCAGATTCTCGATCTCAGCCATGTTGACGGCTATTCGCGCGTGCTCGATGAGATCTGCCAACTCCCTAATCTGCACACATTAGTGCTACCGGGTCAGTCAGCGGCCACGTTTCAGGCTGCGGAATGGGAACGTTTACGGACCCTGCCTCGCCTCCAGAGGCTCTATCTGCGCGGGACGCAGACTGGCCCCCGTGAAGACCAAATCGAGATCAAACGTGTGCAACAGGTGCTACCGCGGATTCAGGTCCGTCCGGCCGAAGTGTCACGCAGACGATCGTGGACGTGGAACGCGATCAATAGTGCCAGTGCATTGATCTGGGCGGCACTGGTGGTCCAACTGCACACTCAGTTTTCGCACGCGGGATCCAGGGTGATTCCGAACTACAGCCGGGATCATCTCATCGTTGCTGTGTCAGTGATGTGCCTGACAACATTTGCGCACGTCATGATCCTCTGGAATCGCGATGTCTCGCTCCTGGCCAGCCTCGCGGCGAGTCTGTTTATTCCCGGAATGTCGTGGTGGCTGGTTGCGATTACGATGTGGCTATCCAATGATCAAAATCTCGCTCGCAGATTGAATCCTACGACAGCTCTCCTGGTGTTCTGGATATATCCCCTGTCGGGGTCCAGTGTGATGGATAGTGTTCTCGGTAATGTCGATTGGTTTCTGCAAGGCGAACAGCCTGTATTGGCGTTGGGCCTTGTGGTTCTCTGTGTGATCTCACCGCTGCTCGTTTTTCGACGTTTGCCGCGCTTGCATCTGGTTTATTCGGAATCGGAAAGCGGAGTGCCTCTATTTTCACTGGATCTCGATGTCTTGCGTAACTGGAACCAAAATGTTGAGTCTTCAAAGCGGCGAACGAAGCAGTCCTGGCTAACCCCAGATCACGTTGCTCGCCTGGATCTGCAGTTGGCCCAGCCGAAACCTCACTCCCTATCGCACCTGTGGATTGCTGGTAACGGTACCAACGGCCTGGACCTGGTGTGGGGCCTGTTACGAACGGGTCTCGTGATGGCGGTCGTGCTTTATATGATGTTGGGCTCGAGTCGATCTGATTCCAATCGGTCGCAGATATCAGTTCTCTACTGGGCTCCTCTCGCTGCGATGTGGCTCGACATAGGCATGTTGAGCGGGTTAGTTGCTGTCTGGCGTGGCCGGTATTCCACGCTGGGCTATGAATCATTGCGCCCTGCCAGCCGGCGGGAATTTGTGCGGCAGCTCTTTAGGGCCGTCGGGCGAGATCTGGTGCCGCCAGTGGTCTTGCATTTGTTGCTCACAGGGGTGCTGGTGGGGACGCTCGCGGCAGGCGGACTTCCGCCGCTGTTCATTCCGGTAGCCTTGTGCTATTGCCTGTTTCACGGACTGGCCATCTATGCTGGCATATTGTTAATGATGGCGGTACGTGGCGAGATGCAGTTCGGCCTGCTGATGGTTGTAACCTTCATGATGATGTACTTTGCGGCGAATCAGGTGACTTCGGTTTTGTCGGCGCCGGAGAACTGGCAGCCCGTCTGGGCCATCGTGCTGTTCATCGCCGGCAGCGTACTGGCGGCACTCAGCATCCTCGGCCTGAAGCAATACTGGGAGGACCTGGAATTGGCGTAGAGTGTCGTTGATCGCGCTCTTGTCCGTGTCAGCGCCATATCGACTCGAATGCGATTCCGAACCGGGGGCTAGCGCCCGGCGGCTGATTTCGATTAGCGGCGCATCAGCCGGCACGCGCTAGCGTCCGGTTCCTTCTTCGAGTCGGCCTTATGGTTGTAGCGATTGTATCGATCGCCATACTTATGCCGGTTTCCATCAACCCGTAGGATGGGCACTCTTGCCCGTCTGTATTCGTAGCCACGCTCGCCAGAGCGTGGGCGGATGGCCGTTCGACCCACGTTCTGGCGAACGCGGCTACGTCCAACATGGACTCGCAGGGGGCGCCCATCCTACAGCCTCGCAGTCGGTTCTATCATCTGCCGCCACAACCTTTAAAGGCCGTGTAGTCGGCACGCTCCGCAAGACCGCTACCGCGCCGCGGAAATCGGGCAAGACGCTACAAGCGTTGCCCGAGTTTCGATCCTTAACATCCGATCTATTGGAAAGTCAGTCACCTAAGTGTTTGCCGGGATATTCGTTTCAGGAGACCACCCATGGTCCGCCGCTTGTCATTGGTCCATTTGGCCATGTTCAGCCTTTTACTAACCGGCCAGACTCCCGCCGAACGTCCCTATGAAGCGCCCGTCGATGTCCCTCCGTCCTTTGTGGAATCGGTTATCGACGGCACCGGGTTCTCCGAACCGCCCGCCGCTCCCCAGTATGCTGCGATCCCCTGTGACTGCGGTCCGTCGTGGTGCGAAAAACTGATGACGTCCCCGACTCTCACCGGGGACTGGGGCGGCCTCCGTACGTCGCTTACGGAAGACGGCATCATCTACCAGGGGTACCTCACCCAGTTCTACCAGGGAGTCGCCAGCGGGGGGACCGAGCAGCAATTCAAGTACGGCGGCAAGGTCGATCAGTTCTTCACCTTCCAGGGTGAGAAACTCGGACTGTGGAAGGGGCTGCTGATCGGCATGCACGCGGAAACACGCTTCGGCCAGGACTCCAACTTCGACGCCGTGGGGCTGGCACCAGTCAATGCCAACATGCTGTGGCCCTCGACCGGCCAGACGACTGCGATCTCGGGATTCACCGTCACGCAGATGCTGTCGGAAGAATGGCTGGTGACCGCCGGCAAGTTTAATACGCTGGACTTGTTTAATTCGCTCTACCCTCAGGGTGGCCGCGGGATTGATGGCTTCATGAATGTCTCGGCCCTCCTCCCGCTGACTGCCGCTCGGCCGATCAACCTGAGTGTCAATGGGATCGGCATCACGAAACTGCACCAGGGACAGGTGCAAGGCAGCCTGTCGATCGTCGATCCCAATAACTCGTCCACAACAGCCGGCGTGGGGAACCTCTTCGAGAGCGGCGCGGCGATCATCGCTTATTGGCGGCACTTCACTGAGTTCCGCGGCCTGCCCGGCTCACACGCCCTCCTCGGTGAGTATTCCACGAAAAGTTATACCTCGGTCGATCGCGAGAACTTTTATTTCTTACCTTCGGTGGGGATTGTGGCGGGGAAAGAATCGGGGACGTGGGCCATCAACTATTTTGGTGAACAGCGAGTCTGGCAGGATGCCTGCAACCCCAAACGCAACGTCGGCCTGTTCACGAGCTGGGGCCTCTCAGACGGCAACCCGAACCCCGTCCGCTGGTCGGGCAACGTGTCACTACAAGGCCATGGCTTGATCGAAAGCCGCCCCGCTGACACTGCCGGTGTGGCCTATTTCTACACCAGCCTCAGCGGCGATTTTAAGGACCTGGTCAGCCCGTTGATCGACGTACGGGACGTGCAGGGTGGCGAAGTTTATTACAACTATGCCGTAACCCCCTGGTTCAACCTCACCCCCGACCTGCAGGTGATTCAACCGTCAATAGTCGGCAACAACACAGCAGTCGTAGTAGGCCTCCGAGCCAAGCTGACATTCTAATGAAAGTCGTTGATCGCTCCGCGATCGAAACGCATTCGCAGTAGCGACACTGCGCCAAGAAAACAGCACGATCAACTCCCCAGGCAAACCAACAAGTGCGTAACACCACGTATTCCCATAAGTCCCATTGGTCCCATCCGTCCCATCAATAAAATCGGTCCGATGTCGGTATGCACCGCCGCCAAGACGAAGACGTATCGATCGCGGAGCGATCAACGACTTTCATGCCTTTGAAAACGTCAGCTTGGTCTTCTCTCCAATGGGTGCAAACTGCAGAGACTGGTCGTCGCTCAGAGTAATATCCCTCAACATCACCCCGCCGGCATCGGGTTGCATGACGAGGTTGTTGCCACGCACGACATACGCCCCCTTCACCGTTTGCGGTTTCCCGTCGCGGGTGAACTGCCAGGTGAAGGAATCGTCCTTGCCGAGGGTCAGTGAAAACTCCCCCTTGTCATCTTTCGCAGTCCAGTCGCCCTGCAGTTTCTCCATGGGATAAGCGGGTTTGTCGACCTTTTCGGCGGGCGGCGTCTCGGCCACCTTCGGATCGGTATCCGACGGGGGTGAGTACATCTTCACGAGGTCCGCTGTCAACTCGTCGTTGGGTTCCAGGGCGACGATCTTCTTCCACTGTTCGAGCGCCGCGTCCTTGTGGTTGCAGGTTAAGTAGTGATAGGCCAGCAGGAACCGATTGTCGGCCGCTTGAGGCGTGGCTTTGACGGCCGACTCCAGTGATCGCAGTTGGGCGGTATAAGCCGCCTCGCCGCTGTAGAGACTGATCATCGTCGTCCAGTCCCAGCCGGGCCCGGCTGCGAGCACCGCGTGGATCGCTGCTGCCGACTCGCGATAGCGGCCTAGTGAAAAGAGGCACAGGCTGCGGAATTCATTAATCGCGGCATCGCGCGGTGCCTTAACGAGGGCCTGGTCGATTAACTTCATCGCGTCATCAAACTTGTCGTTCTTAAACGCGTCACGAGCCTGATCGAAGGTCGCCGTCAGCGGATCTTCCGGTGCCGGTGCATTCGGGTCCGTTGCGGCAGCCGGATCTGCGGTCTCCTGGGCATTGGGATCGCCGCCGACGGGCTCTTGATAAGAAGTGACATCCTGCCCGTCGACCGCAACCGCTCCGTCGCTGTACGGATTCGAATAGTCCTCGCAACCAAACATCGTATTCACGGCCGTGATACCCCACATCGTGGCGCCAAAGGCCATCGCGACGGGATATTGATTCCACAGATAATCCCAGCGGCCGTTACCCCACGCGGGTCCATAGCCGCCGTACCAGCCACCCCAGTTGCGCGACCACTGTCCGGCGGGGCCATACCCGAAGGCACCGTTCGGACCGACGGCGACACCGTGACCCCAGACGCCACCATTGGGCCCCACGCCGGTCACTCGGCTGTATCCGCCATTGGGACCGATACCTGTCGTTCGTCCGCGATAGCCACCGTTCGGACCCCAGGCTCCCGTGTGGCCCCAATAGCCGTTCGGGCCCCAGAATCCCACATGGTTGATCTGACCGCCGTTGGGGCCCGTCCATTGCTGATTGTGCCAACCGCTGTCGCCCCAATGGTCATCGAATTTGCTTGACAAATCTTGTGTGCGTGCCTGCACGGAAGCTCGCTCACCGGCGCC
Source organism: Planctomycetaceae bacterium (assembly GCA_028291605.1). Lineage (GTDB taxonomy): Bacteria > Planctomycetota > Planctomycetia > Planctomycetales > Planctomycetaceae > JAKFVC01. Next base: position 6,843 of record JAQGHS010000672.1, read on the forward strand.
GCCAGCGCCAGGTCGCGTATTCGCGATGTCGCGTGTTCCCGCACCGCCGGCTCCCGGACGATTTCCACCGCCCAGGCCCGGCAGGTTCGCGGTGCTCGCACCGGGCAGCTTGCCATTCAGTCCGCCATCGGGTTTGAATCCGGGCAGAGTGCCCGGTCGATTCACACCCGCTGGATTGCGAGTGGCCCCGCCAATGTTAGTGCGTCCCCCGGGCGACAAATCGTTGCGCGTGATCCCGCCGCCCGGATTGATTTGCGGTCGAGACCCGACTCCAATGCTGTGATTGCCAGCACCCGGCGAGTGTACGGCAGAAAAGCTGGGATTGCGGACCGCACCGCCGCCCGTACCCGGTCGATTGAGTCCCGAAGCCGCAGGCCGCGACGCCGGCATGGCCGGACGAGCAGCCGGAGACGGTCGGAAACCCCCGCCAGACATGCCGCCGCCCCCACCGAATCCGCCACCGCCGCCTCCAAACCCGCCACCGCCACCTCCGCCTCCACGAAATCCGCCTCCACCCCCACCACCAAAACCACCTCCACCCAGGCCGCCTCGAGCCCACAGGGAAGTCTGAGAAATGGCGACGGTCAGCAACGCCAAACATCCAATCAGAATCGTCGTGCGTTTCATGGGGAAGACCTTATGAATTAGCGTGTGTAGTAGTGATTGAGATCAACTCGTAGCCGAAGTCGCCAAGACTTCGGGACCGACATGTAGCCGAAGTCGCCTAGACTTCGGGGCCTTGCGGACAGAGCGGCCAGAACTCTCGGCGAGTTCTGCTACGATCATTATTCAAGGCGCCTTGGGCGCCGTTTTCTGAGGAACCGCCGG